>CAYOOH010000068.1:0-1893 GCA_964405545.1 uncultured Candidatus Saccharimonadales bacterium
GGTTCGAGTCCTTTCACCCCGACCAGGAATTATAGTTGGGAATAACAATTTTATTTTTGCTAAGCCATGGTACGATGCTCCTATATTGGAGGAAGTGCTATGGGACAGCCTGAGAGACACCGTCGAATTTTGTTGGTTGAGGACGACTTGGCTCTGGCCAAGCTGTATCGATTGAAGATGGAAGAAGAGGGTTTTGAGGTCCTGGAGTGCCATGACGGCGAACGGGCGCTGCAGACCGCACTTGAGTTTGGTCCGGACCTTATTTTGCTCGATATTATGATGCCAAAGATTGATGGATTTGCAGTCTTGGACATCTTGCGTAATACGCCCGAGACAAAGGCAGTCAAGATTGTGGTACTGACAGCCCGAGGCGGTGATGATGACTATCTGCGCGCTAAGTCCATGGGGGCGGATGAATATCTGGTGAAATTTCAGGTGGTGACGGACGATGTGTTAGAGGTGGTGCGACGGTTGTTGCATGTGTCGGCGAAATCGTCTGCCGAGGACAAGGCTGCGTAAATACAAAAGGTCTCCACTGGCACGAGGCCGGTGGAGACGGGGGTTGCTTATGAGCTAGGCTGTTGGTCCAGGGTGGTGATACCATCTGGAGAATGGGCGGCGGCGTTGTGCCTGCGGCGCGCATCCCCGAAGGCCATGAGTTGCGTGGTTCGACCTTCGACGACACCGAATGTATATACGACGCGATCGATCTCTCTTCTCCACTCATCTAGCCGAGCGCACTCAGGGCAATCGGGATAGCTTTGCATATCGGCCATGATAAAACCTTCCAGCTGGGTCGGATTGATCGGGCCTACTATAGCATAAAAATAGTCGATCAGGTAGAATACTTGGAGCGCGCGGGTGTAGCACAATGGTTAGTGCTCCTGCCTTCCAAGCAGGTTATACGGGTTCGATTCCCGTCACCCGCTCCAGGTATTTATTTTGGGCGAGCGCGCCCCGGTAGCTCAGTGGATAAGAGCAGTGGACTTCTAAGCCAATGGTCGCAGGTTCGAATCCTGCCCGGGGTACCAGGAATTATTTCTTGTTTAAAGGATTGGAACATGGGGTTTCGGGTAGCACGAGCGGAGGATGCGGCGGAATTGACAGAACTAGCGCTCCGGAGCAAGGCGCACTGGGGCTATGGCGAGGAGTTTATGGCGGTGTGGCGGGCGGATTTGACGATTACGGCCGAGGACTGCGCCAGCGGTCGGATTGGGGTGACGGAAGAGGATGGCCGGGTGGTGGGGTTTTATCAGATCGGTGGGAAGGCGCCGGAGGGCGCATTGATGGATTTATTTGTGGAGCCGAAGGCTATGGGCCAAGGGGTAGGACGGAGGCTGTTGGAGCGGGCCAAGCGGCAGGCGCGAGAGCTAGGGTTTGCGAGCTTGAGCATTCATTCGGATCCGCACGCGGAAGGGTTTTATATCAAAATGGGGGCGCGGAGAGTTGGATCTGTTGCGAGCGAGGTGGTACCAGGTCGCGAGCTGCCTCTGTTGATGCTAGAGGTTTGAAGACTGAATTTGATGCGGACGGTGCTTTTTGACAGCGGGGTGGTTGAGTGGTAATGTGGCTGACATGCCAATTTTGATAATTCGACACGGCCTGTCCGAAGCCAATAATCGTGAGAACATCGGAACACCGGCCTTTGGAGCCAAGGATGCGCCGCTGATGGCACAAGGAAGACAGCAGGCCCAAGATCGGGGTGCGAGCTTGCCGAGCGAGTTTGGCATCGTTCCCGATAGAACGCCGGTGGCCGTGTCAACTCTGCGGCGGACCAATGAAACAGCTCGGGAGATGGGTTTCACGGATCGACGACCTTATTCTGGGCTGGATGAAGTTTTGGCAAGCGTAGGAAGAGCGGAGCTGCGGGGAATGCTCGACAACGGCAAACTG
>CAYOOH010000068.1:1903-5899 GCA_964405545.1 uncultured Candidatus Saccharimonadales bacterium
TGCCTCCGGAGGCGCTCAGCTTTGCCGAAGCCCTGCTTTGTAATCGCCCGGCCGAGGTCGTATGGGTTACGCACGGCTTGGTGATTGCCGGGCTGTGTGCTGTTTTGGGCGTGAGTGGCCGGTTTGGCCGTCTGGTTCCGGCCTTTTGCGAGGCTCGGCTTCTTGAGATTTAGAAACCGCAGGACCCGTTGGATGCTTTCATAGTGTTCAACGGGTTTTTTGATTTTAGCGGATGGTTTCTTTGAGACGCTTGCCAGCTCGGAAGCGGGGCATGGCCATCTCGGGGATTTGAATTTCGGCGCCGGTCTGCGGGTTGACGCCGCGGCGGGCTGCCCGCTTGCCCAGATCAAAGGTGCCGAAGCCCGTAATTGAGACTTTTTCGCCCTTAGCAACGGTGCGCTCGACAATGGCCACAAAAGTAACGAGCATTTTTTCAACTTGGCGTTTGGTGGTATTGAGCTCAGTGGCAAGGGTTTCGATTAGCTGTTGCTTGGTCATGAGGGGTACTCCCAGAGTTACTAATGCTTACTGTAACGAGTGGCTTAGGCAAGGTAAAGGCTAGAATTCTCCAAATTTTATGATTTGCTCAAGGCGGCGGGCTTGGCCAGTTGCTGTATTGACATCGACCAAAACGGCGCAGAGCTGCATGGTGCCATCGGTCTCGAGCTCGTTGCGGGAACGATCTTCGGACAACCAGCGGGCGACGATGACGTCGGTTTTGATGCCGAGACTGGAATCGCGGGAACCGACCATCCCGACATCGGTGATGTGGGCCGTGCCGCCGGGCAGGACGCGGCCGTCGGCCGTGGGAACGTGCCAGTGGTCGCCGATGACAGCGGTGACGCGGCCGTCGAGGTACTGACCAATGACGAGCTTCTCGCTGGAGTAGTCGCCGTGGAAGTTGACGATGCGAGCGATGAGGGACTCGTGGCGGGTGGCTTCGAGGACGGCGTCGATGGCGCGGAGGGGGTTTTGGAGGTATTCGGGCTGGCGATAGCCGACGGTTTGACCCAAGAGGCTGGCAATGAGGATTTTGCCTTGGGGGGTGTCGACTATTTTGTAACCGCGGCCGGGGGTACCATCGGGGTAGTTGGCCGGGCGGATGACGGGTTTTGCGGGATCGTCGAGCCAGGGATAGATGTCCTCCCGATGGAGAGTCCAGTCGCCGGCGGTAAAGAAGTTGATGCCGGCGCCCAGCATTTCCTCGGCGGCTTTGATCTGGATTCCTTTGCCGCTGGACAGGTTTTCGCCCTGGGCGATCACAAAATCAACCTGCTTTTGTTTGATAATGTCGGGCAGGAGGTGCTTGACTGTTTTGCGGCCGGGCCGGCCCATGATGTCGCCCAGGTAGAGGATGTTCATAATTTGCTTATATTATGCCAGATTTGAGGTGAGCGGGCAACGACAACCTTCAAAATGGGGAAGCTCCGGCCGGACGTGAGGTCCAGCCGGAGCGAGAAGTGCTATTGATCGAAGGTCGACTTAGACCTGCGATAGAGGCGGATGCCCAGGCCGAGAAGGACGATGTTTAGGGTGGCGAGGGGCATCCAAATGAGCGGGGGAGTGTTCGCCAGGGCGAGGAAGATTCCGCTGCAGACGCCCGCGAAGCCTTCTGCTATAGCCAACCAGCTCAGAGGATGAGGACGGCGGCGAAAGATGAGCATACCGGCCAGACAAACGATCTGCAGTACCACACAGACGGTAACCAGGGAAAGCATATGGCACTCCTTGTCTTGAGATCTGAGCCTCTGCCCGGGGCGAGCCCGGGCAGAGAGGCCGTTTTACTTGATAGCCGAACGGCGCTTTATGCTATTGAAGAGACTCCAACCGGCAACGCAGAGTCCGCCCAAGATGAGAAGTCCACCCACGCACCATGTCGTAAGCCGATCGGAAGACGAGAGGCCCTGCAGGCCGAGGAGAAAGATGGAAGCGCCGAGCGCCACGAGCGCAAGGATGACCCAGATAACTTTCTGGTATATAGCGGCACCAAATAGGCAGACAACGGCAGCGCCCATGAGCAAGATACAAATGATCCCAACAGCTGGCATAGCAAATTCTCCTAAGACAAGGGGAATGGGGAATTGCGCAGTTTATTATAGCATAAATGTGTGGAATTGCTATTTGGCGTATTCGGTGGCACGGGTTTCGCGGATGACGTTGACCTTGATAACACCGGGGTACTTGAGGGTAGCTTCGACTTTGGTGGCGATATCGCGAGCCATCTTGATGGCCTGGAGATCGTCGACACGCTCGGGCTCGACGATGATGCGGATTTCGCGGCCGGCCGAGATGGCGTAGGATTTGGAGACACCGGGAAAGGCATTGGCCAGGTTCTCTAGCTCGGTCATGCGCTTGGCATAGTTCTCGAGGGTGTCGCCGCGAGCGCCAGGTCGGCCGGCTGACAGAGCGTCGCAAACCCGGACCACGAGGGCCTCGGGGGTGGTGGCCTCGACATCGTCGTGGTGAGCGTTGATGGCGTGAACGATGGCCTCTTCCAGGCCGTACTTTTGAGCTAGGTCGGCGCCAATGTGATGGTGGCCGCCTTCGATTTCGTGAGTGACAGCCTTGCCGATGTCGTGCAGCAGAGTGGCAGTCTTGGCGATGCGGACGTCGGCGCCGATGTCTTTTGCGATCATGCCGGCCAGGTTGGCCATTTCGACTGAATGCTTGAGGACGTTTTGAGAATAGGAAGTACGGAACTTGAGTTGTCCGAGGAGTTTGACGAGCTCAGCGGGAATACCAACGACGCCGGTTTCTTTCATGGCTTTTTCGCCGGCTTCCTTGACCATGCGGTCAACTTCGGCGCGAGCTTTGTCGACGACTTCTTCGATGCGGCCGGGGTGGATGCGGCCATCGGATAAGAGCTTCTCGAGGGCAACGCGAGCGATTTGGCGGCGCATGGGGTCAAAGCTGGAGAGGACGATGGCGCCAGGGGTTTCGTCAATGATTATGTCGACGCCAGTGGCCCGCTCAAGGGACTGAATGTTGCGGCCTTCTTTGCCAATGACGCGGCCCTTGAGCTCATCTGAGGGCAGCGGCACGGTGGTGATGGTGCGCTCGGCGGTTTGGTCGGAGGCCATGCGCTCCATGGCCGAAACAATAACCAGCTTGGCACGGTCTTCGGCGTCTTCTTTGGCCTCGTTCTGGAGCTTTTCGACCAGCTTGACAAGGTCGGCCTTGATGTCGCGCTCGGTCATTTTGAGGAGTTTGTCTTTGGCCTCGTCCTTGGTTAGACTAGCGATTTTTTCGAGATTGTCTTGCTGCTTGGCCCGGATGGAGCGCAAGTCATCCTTGAGGACATCAAGGTCGGCTTCGTGCTTGCGGAGTTTTTCGGAACGCTTGTCGAGCTCTTCGAGTTTTTGGTCGATGCTGGCTTGGCGCGAGAGGAGTTGCTGCTCGGTGGCAGCAAGAGCTTGGCGACGCTCTTTTTCTTCGCGTTTAGAGGCTTCGGCAAGCTTGAGGGCTTCGCTTTTGGCCTCAAGTGTTACTTGCTTGGCCTCGGTGCGGGCGGTTTCGAGGAGTTTGGCGGCCTGGTCGCCGGCGGATTTGGCGCGACGTTTGGTTAGAACGGTGGTAACGGAAAAGGTGGCTGCTCCTCCGAGCAGCACAGCAACTATCAGTGAAGGTATCATTTTTTTGTGGCCTCAAGTCCCGCTCCGACACGAAGAGCATGCAGACGGAACAGGGTGCGCGGAGTGGATTAGTATTTCAGAAGTATAGTAATGGACTAGTTTTATTAAACGGGATTGCTGGGATCAGGTCAAGGTGCGGCGGGGACGCAGAGGCAACGGGGATAGATACAGCCAGGGGTAGTCGCAAAGGAAGGAGCGTAACGCTGTCTAGTTTTTGGGAGTGGGGCGGGTGATGTTAGGCGCGGTGCCGTAGTGCGGGAGGACGGGGTGGCCGGGCTGGGCGTGGGCCAGCGTAGTGCGGGCGGCAGTGAGCCAGTCAGGGCCGGTGGCGCCGACGATTGGGATGCCAAGGCTGTCGGCCAAG
>CAYOOH010000069.1:0-5752 GCA_964405545.1 uncultured Candidatus Saccharimonadales bacterium
GGCAATTATCAATCTTGTTTACGAGTCATAATATGGCCGAAGTGGAGCGGGTATGCGACCAGGTTATCTTCTTGGACCGGGGCAGGATCGTCAGTCAGGATACACCGCGCAACCATACCAAAAATTTGACTGGCGTAGAGATGGAAGTCCAGTATCGGGGCGAGCGAGCAGCGGTTGAGTCTATTCTTGGCGAAATGGACTTTGAGCCGGCTGGCCGCGGCATAATGCGTATCAAAACAGTGAACGAAGAAGTGGCTGGCGTTATCGCCAAGCTGGTTGGAGCCGGAATCGACATTCGCGATGTCGAAATTAAGAAGCCGAATCTGGAAGATGTATTCTTGAATATTGCCCGGAGGAAGCGATAATGCAACGACTGAAGCGAATGTATGGCTTGATTGTCCAGGAGTTTTTCTTGACTCGGCAGTCGCTCGAGATTTTTATGGATATTCTGTTCTACCCGGTTATGAATGTTGCATTGTTTGGTTTTATATCATCATTTTTGGGTAAGAGCACCGAGCACGGGGTTGAATTCCTTCTACTCGGAACGTTACTTTGGCAAGTTGTGGCGATTAACCAATACAACGTAACTATTAGCAGTATGTGGAGTATCTGGTCGCACAACTTGACTAATATTTTTATCGCGCCAGTGTCTATTGGTGAATATCTGGCGTCTCATATCCTGGCGGCATTTTTGCGAACTGTAGGGGTTGTGGGAGTGCTGGGGCTTGGTGCCTACTGGGCATTTGGATTTAACCTTCTCGATGTTGGCTGGATGAATCTGGTGTTCTTTTTTATCAATTTGTCTCTGTTTGGATGGTGGATTGGGATTATTCTGCTAGGTACAATTTTCCGCTTCGGTACCCGTATTCAGGCGGTGGCGTGGGGTACAATCTTTCTTTTCCAGCCTCTGACAGCGTCGTTTTTCCCGGTGTCGGTGTTGCCAACGTTTTTGCAGCCGGTCGCACTGGCGCTACCGGCAACCTATGTGTTTGAAGCGGGCAGACAGGCCTTGGTTCAGCCGGGTGTTAACTGGTCGTATGCGTTGATTGCACTTGGGATGAACCTAGCTTATAGCGCTCTGGCTGTACTTTTGTTCCAGCGGCTATTCCGACAGTCGCGCCAGACGGGTCAGTTCGCGCGTAACGACTTAGGATAACGCCAGCACGAGTTATGCGGTCACAAGCACGGGAAAGCCAAAACAGAACAGTATTTCTTCGGGCTCATGTTGGGGTTTGAGACCACTTAAAGACATAGCCGGCTAGCCGGGAGCCCGCAGTAGGCTGCCGGTTTTCTTGTCACATAGATGGAGAGGTGTTTGTAAAAACAAAAAATAACGACTTGGATTAAGCCGTTATTTTGCAAATAAATACTGGAGGGCCCACTGGGGCTCGAACCCAGGACACGCTGCTTAAAAGGCAGCTGCTCTAACCAACTGAGCTATGGGCCCGTGATGACGGGCAGGCTAGGTATTGAACCGCTAAATAATACCGTACTAATTGGTATCTGGCAATGGCTAGCTCGGGCGTGACCGGCTCGTTTAGTGGCTCGGTTTGTCGGCTTTGAGCCAGCCCAGGATGAGGGCAACGACGGGCAGGAGGCCGACGAACCAAAGGTGGTAGGATGACAGCAGACTGACCAAAAAAGAGTCGCTGTTGAGGGCGCTTAACTGGCTGGTAGGCAGGAGGCGGAGGGCGCTTGAGGCGATAAGGGCGCCGGACAGGAGGCCGACGATGATGTTAGCAATAGCGCTGCCTTTATCGTGGTTTTTGGCATGAACAACGCCGACGAAGCCGAATATCAGAACGGGTAGCCCGAGCAGCAGCCAGCCGATTTGGTCGGCGCCGAGGCCCGGGAGGGCGGCGTTGGCGAGGGCAGATAGCTGCTCGGCCACGACAATGCCGACATAGATACTGAGAATGAGAAGGCGGAGGCGCTGCTTACCCGCCAGCAGCCCATAGAGGCCGGCGACGGCAATGAGGCTTGAGATAATAATGTCGGGACTAAGAGCCGGTAGTTGCATGGCTTGAGTTTTGACGCTTACGCTTATTCCTGGCCATATTGTACTCTTTTTTTGGGGTGGCGGTTAGGGAGTGGCGGATACCTTGGTACTAACGCCCAAAGAAGCCTTTTTTGGCATGGTTTTCGGCGGCGAACTGCTCGAGAAGCTGGCGCTGCTGAGAAGAAAGCTTGGTGGGAGTCTCGACGGTAACCGTAACGAGGTGGTCGCCGCGCGGCCGGCCACCAAGGCCAGGGACGCCGCGGCCGGATAGCTTGAAAACCTTGCCGCCTTGGGTTCCGGCCGGGATTTTGATCGTTAGCGGACCGTCAACGGTCTGAACTTCGACTTCGGTACCAAGGGTGGCACCGACCATACCAATGGTGGTCTCGGACTGGATATCCTGACCGTGACGCTGGAAGCGACGATCGGCTCGAACTCGAATGCTAACGTAGAGGTCACCTTTGCGACCGCCGCCGCGAGGAGCCGAACCTTGGCCGGTGAGGCGGATAGTGGCGCCATTATCGACGCCGGCCGGGATACTAACGGTGAGGTTCTTGGTTTGACGCTGGATGCCGGAACCGTGGCAAACGGTGCAGGGTTTTTGCGGAACTTTGCCGGCGCCGTGGCAGGTGGGGCAGACAGAGGTCTGCTGCATGGCGCCGAGAATGGTCTGGTGGACGCGGGTGACTTGACCGTGTCCCTTGCAGGTTTTGCACGTTTCAAGCTTGGTACCAGGCTCGGCGCCTTGGCCTTGGCAGTGGGTGCAGGTGTCGTCGAGACTGAGGGTGAGATCTTTTTCGACGCCAAAAACGGCTTCGAGAAAATCAATAGTAACTGACACCTCGAGATCGCGGCCGCGGGCCGGACCAGGGTGAGCCGACTGGCCACCGAAACCGTTACCACCCATAAACTGATTGAGTATGTCGGAGAAATCAAAGCCTTCGAAACTCTGGCCGTTACCGCCGAAACCGCCGGAATTGCCGCCGCCAAATGGGCTTCCCCCACCACCAAAGCCCTGCGCGCCGGCATGGCCGAACTGATCATAGGCGGCGCGTTTTTTATCGTCTTTGAGGGTGTCGTAGGCCTGACCAACTTCCTTGAATTTGGCGTCGTCGCCTCCGTGCTTGTCGGGGTGGTGTTCCATGGCCAGCTTGCGGTAGGCACGCTTAATCTCATCGGCGGTGGCAGATTTGGAGACACCTAATATGTCGTAATAGTCGCGTTTGGTGGCCATAGTATGTGGTGATTATAGCACTCGAAGGGCTTGAGTGCTAGCGGTCATGTGTGGCGGGAAGAGTGAGCGCGAAACTAGTGGTACATGAGGATGCCCAGCACCACTAGGCCGTCGACAATTAACCAAAGAATGCCGGTGATGATGAGGGGCTTGATACTGTGAGCCATGCCATAGAACATTTCGATAGCGTCGAAGGCCAGGAAAGCTACCCAGCTAAGGAGCGAAACGCCGCTGGCATCGTGGCTATGGAAAATTTGAACGGCTTGAGGCAGTCCGACCAGCGGAAAGGCAAAGGCGGTCACCATCATGAGCCAGTCGATAACGGTGGTGCTGCGGCCAGCGCGGCGAGCGGCGAGGTGACGGTGGAGGTGGTGGCTCATGTGCCGTTATTGTAGCATTAGCGGGATGACTGGGTGCGGCGCCATTTGATGATTTTGACCGCGACCCACACCAAGGCGGCGGGTGCGAGGATCACCGCCGCCAGTAAATAGGTGAGGAGGTCGAACACGAGAAGAGCCTACTTGTCGGATTTGCCGCCCTCGTTCACCACCTCGCCCTCGACCGGGCCGGAGTCGGACTTTTGGCCGTCGGCTTCGTGGGCCTCGACTTCGGGCGCGGCGGCGTCACCGCCGGGTTGAGCTGCTTCTTGAGCAGCGGCGTCTTTGTACATGGCGGCGCCGACTTTTTGCATCTTTTCGCTCAGGTCTTGGCCCAGGCTGTTGAGCTTGTCCATGTCATCGGACTCGAGCTCGGCTTTGGCGGTCTTGATGGCCTCCTCGAGCGCGGCTTTGTCAGCGGCGTCGGCTTTGTCACCGGCGTCTTTGAGGGTACGTTCGGCGGTAAACACCAGGCCGTCGAGCTGGTTGCGGGCCTCGACGAGCTGGCGGCGCTTCTTGTCGGAGTCGGCATTGGCCTCGGCTTCTTGTTGCATGCGTTTGACTTCGTCTTCGCTCAGGTTACCGGAGTTTTGGATGGTAATGTGCTGCTCCTTGCCCGAGCCTTTGTCGACGGCCTTGACGTTGACGATGCCATTGGCGTCGATGTTGAAGGTGACTTCGATTTGGGGGATGCCCCGGGGTGCGGGTGGAATGCCGTCGAGGACAAAGCGGCCGAGCGACTTGTTGTCGACAGCGAATTCGCGCTCGCCTTGGAGGACGTTGATCTCGACCTGGGTTTGGGAGTCGGCGGCGGTGGAATAGACTTGGGATTTGGAGGTGGGGATGGTGGTGTTGCGCTCGATCATGCGAGTGGCCACGCCGCCCATGGTCTCGATGGACAGCGACAGCGGCGTGACGTCGAGCAGCAACACGTCCTTGACGTCGCCGGCCAGCACGCCGCCCTGAACAGCGGCGCCGATGGCTACAACTTCGTCCGGGTTGACGCCTTGGAGCGGCTTTTTACCAAAGAGTTCTTCGACTTTGGCTTGGACAGCGGGCATGCGGGTCATACCGCCGACGAGGACGATCTCGTTGATGTCGGATTTGCTAAGACCGGCGTCTTTGAGGGCGGCGTTGCAGGGGCCGGCGGTTTTGGCAATGAGGTCGGCCACCAGAGACTCGAGTTTGGCGCGGCTGAGAGAGTACTGGAAATGCTTGGCGCCGGAGGCGTCAGCGGTGATGAAGGGCAGGTTGATCTCGGACTGGTTGGTAGTGGAGAGCTCGATTTTGGCTTTTTCGGCGGCTTCTTTGAGGCGCTGAATGGCGGCTTTATCGGCGCCGAGGTCTATCCCCTGCTCTTTCTTAAATTCTTCTACCAGGTGGTTCATGATGACTTGGTCGAAATCGTCGCCGCCGAGGTGGGTGTCGCCGTTGGTGGATTTGACCTCGAACACACCTTCGCCGAGCTCGAGCACGGAGACGTCAAAGGTGCCGCCACCGAGGTCGTAGACAACGATTTTTTCTTCTTTTTTCTTGTCCAGGCCGTAGGCTAGAGCGGCGGCGGTGGGCTCGTTGATGATGCGTTTGACCTCGAGGCCGGCGATTTTACCGGCGTCTTTGGTGGCCTGGCGCTGGGCGTCGTCAAAGTAGGCCGGAACGGTAATGACGGCTTCGGTGACGGGGCCGCCGAGGAATTTTTCGGCGTCGGCCTTGAGCTTGGCCAGGATCATGGCCGAGATTTCTTCGGCGGTGTAATCCTTGCCGCCCATGGTGACCTTAACGGTGCTGCCGGCCTGCACAATTTTGTAGGGCAGCAATTTGAGGTCGCGCTGGACTTCGGGGTCGTTAAAGCCGCGGCCGATGAGGCGTTTGACCGAGAAGATGGTGTTGTCGGGGTTGATGACGGCCTGGCGTTTGGCGGCTTGGCCCACCAGACGCTCGTCGTTTTTGGTGGTAGCGACGATAGATGGCGTGGTACGGCCACCTTCGGCGTTGGCGATAATGGTGGGTTGGCCTCCTTCCATGACGGCCATGGCTGAGTTGGTGGTTCCGAGGTCGATTCCGATGATTTTACCCATTGTTGTTCTCCTTAGTAAGCTGTTGCAGTAGTTGTCGGTTGGCTTCGCTGGGGTCGCGTTCGTA
>CAYOOH010000070.1:0-5714 GCA_964405545.1 uncultured Candidatus Saccharimonadales bacterium
ACGAAGAAAAGCGCGACATCCTGTTCTTCGTCGACAACGTCTACCGCCACATCCAGGCCGGCAACGAGCTCTCCACCATGATGGGCCAGATCCCAAGTGAAGGCGGTTACCAGGCCACCATCTTCTCCGACCTCAAGCGCCTCCAGGACCGCCTCTACTCCAACGCCAACGGTTCCATCACCGCCATCCAGACCATCTACATCCCGGCCGACGACCTCACCGACCCCGCCGTGCAGGAAATCTCCTCGCAGATCGACTCCGTCATTGTACTCTCCCGCGCCGTCGCCGAGGCCGGCATCCGTCCGGCCGTCGACCTTATCAAAACCTCCAGCTCCCTTGTCACCCCCGAAATAGTAGGGGACAGGCATTATCTTCTGGTTACCCAGGTCCAGGCCATCATGCAAAAATACGACTCCCTCAAAAACATCATCGCCATCATCGGCGAAAACGAACTCTCCCCCCAAGACCGCGCCGACTACCAAAAAGCCAAAAAACTGATCGAATTCTTCTCCCAATCCATGTTCGTCACCGAGAAACTCAACGGCATCCCCGGCATTTACTTCTCTCGTGAGCAGACCCTGTCCGGGATAGAAGAGATCTTAATATAGATTGTTGACCAAAGTTTAATATCAGGCTATAATAACAAAAGCTTCACCTCAACTTCCCTCACAGAAAAAGAGGTCAAAGCCATGGACACTTTTGTCCTTCCCGATCAACCCACATACGAGGACTACCTCCGAGCCGGTTTCCGGCTCATGGTGGCCGTCCGAGATACGATTCGTGGGGTCTCAGTGGATTACCACGACCAGGAAATCCCGGGCCGCCGTGTCACCATTACTCTCGACTGGCAGGCCGGCCAGCCCGACCAGCGACTGCGGCTGGTCTGTAAAGCCAGCCATCTCGGTACCTTCTTTGAGCTCTACCTCGGCAGCGGCAACATTACCGTTGGGGAGGGCATCGTCGCCGGCTGGAGTCTCTACCGCGACCCCCGCCCTGCAGTCCAAAGAGACGATGGAATGTCCATTACCGGCATCTCCACCAGCCAGCCGACCCAAATCTCCTTGTCGGAGAACACCGCCAGCTCAGTCTCGGCTCGCCCGAGGAGGAGCTGGAGGCCGATGGTCGGCTGACCATCACCGCCGACCTCATCCTGGTCGTGGCCTGGTGGCTCGTCCGCCGGCTGGCCCTCCAGCCCGTCGGTGCAGCCGCCTAGCCACAAAAAGACCCGCTCAAAACCCGGCCCGGTCTGTCGCTCCCACGAGCTGCAGACCGGGCCTTGTGCATTTTTGGCTCCCCCCGCCCCGGTCCTGTTAGGCATCCAAGAAACCTTGTTGACAGATATGACTATTTAGGTACACTAACATTGTCTTTCCCCCTAGTTTAGGAGTAAGCATGGGCTCCAATCTACCCGGTCACCGCCTGGAGTGGCCCAGGGATGCCGACGGCCATTCGGCCACTCTCGACCTCGGCTTCGCGGGCTGCGCGATTCTGGTCCGTCCCGGAACCGTTCTTTCTCGGAGGGAACTTCAGCAAGTCGCTAGTACAAAGGGCGCTTTCGTCAGCCACGATCGCCGCCGCGGTATTCTCATTGTCGCACCCATCGCATGGGACAGCGACGCCGCCGCTCTCAATGCCCTTTCCGCCGGTTTCGGGGTCATTCGGGAGTACCTCCGACGTCTCGGTGTGGAAATTATTTCCGGCCGCTCCATAGCCATCAGCCCACCCGACTAAATACTAACGCTCACCCGCCCCGCCCGCTGCCTCGTGTAGCTGGCGGGGCGCAATCACTTTTGGTTACAACCCCCAAAAAACCGTCGCTACACCCACCCCTGTCCGCGCCTGCCGTCATAAAAACAGACCGGGCCTTGTGCTATCCATGACGCGTCCATCACGTACTGGACTCAGGACAGTGAAATTTTTGAGCGCATCAAATAAAGCTTTAAAAAAGCCATAAAACAGCCACAACATTTTCCCTACTGTCCTCATTCCAGTCGGCCTGCCACCAGAGCGTCCGCTCTTCGCCCCCCCAACGCCCTCCCCACACAACGTTCCAAAAACTCCACCGACACACCGCCCATCACACATCCCGACAACCTCGTGTACAATAACCACAAGCACAATCCATAACCATCACCTACCCACCACCAACCCCATGGACAAAAAAGTCAAACGCTTCAAAGTCAAAATCTTCTCCCCCTACCAGACCTACTACCAAGGCGAGGCCGTCTCTCTTAGTGCCGCCAATCGCACCGGCCCTTTCGATATACTGCCCGGTCACATTAATTTCTTCTCCCTGCTTACCTCCGGTGCCATCATCCTCAATACCGGCTTCCAGCTTCTCGAATTTCAAGTCGCCCGCGGTATTATTCGCGTCAATCGCGACAACGTCACCGTCTTTGCCGACGTTTAGATAGACATTTTAGATCCTATATTTTATAGTTACTACCGTCCAAATCGCTCCTTTCCAGCAGGATGGTGATACGCATGACCTTTAGTGCCTTACAGGCGCAGCTAGATAACTTGCACCCCCAGCTCTACCGGGCCTACCGCCGCCATGACCACCAAGCCCTCAGCCGCATCGGTGACGGGATCGACGCTGGCCTCTGTGCCGACCTCACTCGGCTCATTGTAGACCTGCCGCTGGCGATCACTCCGTTCGAACCCAGCTATTGGCGCCGAGTCCGCCAGGAGCTGATCGCCCATTATCGCCTTCACGGCCGCGACGACTGGGACGCCGCCTGGCGCCTAGCCAACAACCTCGCTCAGCGTTACCGCGATACCCAGCTAGACCCCACCATGCTCCGAGGCGCCGTCTCCGAGGCGGCCGTCTACCTGGCGGGTCGCTACCTGCAGCCGGCTGTCACCTTGGTCTCTGTAGACCTCGAGCAAACTCGCCATTTTGGCATCGACTGGCAGTACCAGCTTGATGATACTACGGTCATCATTCAGGTCAGGTCGCCAGATCACGGTCACCTGGCGGGCTACTGGACCATCGCAGCCGCAGCCGATCATGCAGTCCCGCTTTCGTCTCAGCCCTCAACAGTCGCCAGGACCCTCAGCACCCTGCGCCGTCAAGCTGCCAACTATCGCAGCTGGAAGCGGCCGCGTGTCGCCGGCCTGCTGCTGGTGGCGCCGCCCAGCGCCTTTGATCCCTTCACTGGCGCTCCAACGCCCAATCTCATCAGTCGAATGAACGACTGGCTCCGATCTTCTCCCCTCAGCAAGTAATCCGCTCATCAGCCCGCCGTCACCTCGACGGCGGGCCTTTTCTATTTCGCCCGCCCTTCGCTCGTTTCCGCCACAAAAGCGTTGACAACAGATATAGCATAAGCATAATAACAGATAAGAACATTAATCAGGAATCTTATGGCTTATTCCACTATCAACTCCAAGGGGCAGACCTACTACCTTCACATGAAGGATGTTACCCTCAAGGGCGGCCGCATCCAGCGCATCTACTACTTTGCCCGCGACATTCGTGACGGCGCTCTTGATGCTGTGCCGGCCGGCTACACCGAAGTAGAGAATTCTCGCACCGGCCTCAAAGTCCTCAAGCGAATCGCTCCGGCCGCAGCCTAAACCGCAGCCCAACAGGCCAGTTAGTTACTCCCACAAAGAGATTCGCCTTACCGGGCCGAGTCTTTTTGTGATACCCTATACAACATATGGCAAAAACATTACTCGAGGTCACCGACCTGCGCAAAACCTACGACGATGGCTTTGAGGCCGTCAAAGGAATTAGCTTTGCCGTTACCCAGGGCGAAGTCTTTGGTATCCTCGGCCCCAACGGCGCCGGCAAAACCACCACCCTCGAGATGATCGAGGGCCTCCGCTCTATCACCGGCGGCTCCGTTGTCCTCGACGGCCTCGATGTCCAAAAACAGTCCTACGCCGTCAAGGAACGCATCGGCATCCAGCTCCAATCCTCCGCCTTCTTCCCCAATCTCAAGCTGGTCGAGCTGCTCCAGTTATTTGACCACCTCTACGCCGAGACCACCGACCCCATGGAGCTCCTGCGCGAAGTCGGCCTAGAAGAAAAAGCCTCGGCTAAGGCCAAGGAGCTGTCCGGCGGCCAGCGTCAGCGTTTTAGCATCGCCACCACCCTCGTTAACAAGCCGGTCGCCGTCTTCCTCGACGAGCCCACTACCGGCCTCGATCCCCAAGCCCGCCGCAACCTCTGGGACCTGGTTCAGCAGATTCAAAAAAAAGGCACCACCGTCATCCTCACCACCCACTACATGGAAGAGGCTCAGGTGTTGTGCGACCGGGTTGCCATCATGGATGAGGGCAAAATCATCGCCCTCGACACGCCGGACAACCTCATTAAGCAGTTACTCGACCGCGGCTTCAAGCCTCACACTAAAGTCCAAGCCGCTACCCTCGAAGACGTCTTCATTGACCTGACCGGAAAGGAGCTCCGAGACTAATTATGCCTACCAAAACTTCCTCTAGTCGTTCCTGGGCTGCTCTCCGTGGCCTGACCCAAGCCTCCATTAAGATGTATTTCCGCAATCGCACCGGAATCTTCTTCTCGCTCTTTTTTCCGATCGTCTTCATTGTGGTCTTTGGGCTTATCTTCAAGAACAGCTCCACCTCATTCAAAATCGATCTCACCAATCAGTCCCGCAGCCCGCTGGCCACCCAGCTCGAGACTCAGCTCAAAAACATCCCGGCTTTCAAAGTCCAAAACGTCTCAGCCGACCAAGCCAATAGCGACCTCAACAAGGGCAGTACCGATCTCTCTGTCACCATTCCGCCCAGCTTTGGCCAACCCGCTGGCCACGCCATCGCTCCTTCCAAGGTCCAAGCTCACTACAATGCCGACCGTCCCGGTAACGGCCAAGCCGCTGCCCAGATCATTCAGCAGCTGGTCGGGGGCCTCAACAACAGTCTTAACCACACCCCTCAGACCGTTTCCGTCGACGCTACCGGTGTCAAAACCAAGAACCTCAGCTATATCGATTTCCTCCTACCGGGCATGATCGGTCTATCAATCATGCAGCTCGGTATTTTTAGCGTCGCCTTTGCCTTTGTATCGTATAAATCCACCGGCATGCTTCGGCGCATCCAGGCCACTCCCATCCACCCCGGCACCTTCCTAACCGCCCAAGGCATCACCCGCCTAATCGTGGCCGTCCTCCAAACCGCCTTGCTCGCCACTATCGGGCTCGCCTTCTTTGGTTTCCACCTGTCGCTCTCCAGTCTGCCAACCTTCATCCTCTTGGCTCTGCTCGGTAGCGTTATCTTCATGGCCTTTGGATTTGCCATCGCCGGCTGGGCCAAGAACGAAGAACAAGCCCAGCCCGTCGCCCAGCTCATCCAATTCCCCATGATGTTTCTGTCTGGCACCTTCTTCCCCCGCGACAACTTCCCGGCTCTGCTCCAACACCTCACTGCTTACCTGCCCCTCACCTTCCTAACTGACGCCCTGCGCCAAGTCGCCAACGACGGCGCATCGCTCTGGGCCATCCGCGGCGATCTCCTCGGGCTTATCGTCTGGGGGCTTGTGGCTGGTTTTATTGCCATCCGCGTCTTCCGCTGGGAATAATTACCGCAAAAATTTAAGGAGCTCCCCGTGTCCCGCGAATCCAAAATCCTCACCATCGTCCTTGTCTTGGTTGTCGGCGCCATGATCGGCCTGTTCGCCTACTTCAACCGCGACACCTCCGGCCCCGCCCCCGTCGGCGACAAGACCAAGATCACCCGCGATACCA
>CAYOOH010000071.1:0-5696 GCA_964405545.1 uncultured Candidatus Saccharimonadales bacterium
CCACCTACCTTTTGCTCAAATTTGCTAAACTTCCCAAAGGTCTGCGTCAAATCATCGCTTCTATCATCGAGACCGCCCTTTGGCTCCTCCTCACCATCCTGGTCCTAGGCTGGCTTGGCTTTGGTGGCATCATCGTTTTCTTCTCCAGCTCTGCTCTGGCCATCGGCATCGTCTTGGCGGCTGGCGGCACCACCCTCTTGTCGGATCTGGTGGCTGGCATCTTCCTGGCACGCGATTCTGATTTTAATGTCGGTGACGAAGTCAAAGCCGGCGACCCCCAGGTTCAAGGCGTAATTGAGAGCATGGACGTCCGCCGAGTTCGCCTCCGTGACGCCGACGGCCTCTTACACATCTTGCCCAATTCCGTTATCGAGCGCAAAGAGTGGGTCGTGATTCGTCGCCGGGCCGAATTGTCGGATCTCACAAAAGGTCGTAAATTAGCCGCCAAAATTACCTCTCGAGTACTCAAATCTCGTAAGAATAACCAATAACTTTATCTAATCAAGTAGTATACTTATAAACATGAATAACGTCGAAATCATCCTTGTTGTCCTCCTCAGCGTGGGGTTTCTGACGCTCCTTATCCTGGGTATTGTGCTTGTCAGCATCCTGATTGCCATCATGCGCAATATTAAACGCGTTTCCCAGCGGGCCGAAGAAGCAACCAGTAATGTGGCCGAGATGACCGCCATGCTTACACGCCGGATCGCTCCGCTGGCTTTGTCTGGGGTGGTGGCGGCTGCGGTTAAACTATTTCGAGGCAAAAAAGACAAGCACGACGAGTAACCGAGGGAGTAAACTAATGACACAACACGAAAGGAATCAAGCCATGAAACGATCATTTTGGAAAGGCACCATTATCGGAGCAGTAATCGGAGCAGTAGCCGGTGTACTGCTGGCGCCCAAATCAGGCCGCGAGACCCGCGAAGAACTCAAAACCCGCGTCATGGGTACCTACCAGGACTTTCTTGATCGCCTCGAACACATGACCGAGGAAGTCAGCGGTCGGGTTGAGACCCTCAAAGAAGCCGCTCGCGACCTCAAGGGCGAGGCCCGCCAAGAGTCCCAAGAGCTTGTCCGTCGGGCCGAAGCCCTCAAGCAAAACCTGCGCGTCTCGGCTACAAGTCTAACCAAGTCGGGAGCTCAGACCAAGGATGTCGCCATTAAGGAGGTCAAGCATCTGCTGGGCGAAGGCGCTGAGGTCATGAAAGAGCTCGAACGCGTCACCAAACGTCTAGCTAACTCGGCCAAGGATAAGGTCCAAGACGTGGCCGAGGGAGAGCGCTAGGCAAGCTCCATGATCGATCCTCATCGTCCCGACACCGAAGGTAAAACCCCTGTTAATTACGAGCGGCTCGGCAAGGCTGTCGAGGACGCCCTGATTCTCGACTACATCTACGTCCTCCACAGCACCCGCCGCCAAATCTGGAGCTCCTTTATTCGCGGCATCTTCGCCGGCATCGGCGGAGTCCTTGGGGCTACAGTTGGAGTGGCCATATTGGTTGCGCTGCTTCAGCTGTTTGGTGGCGCCCCGGTCATCGGCCACTACATCCGCGACCTCGCCCAAACCATTCAGCAGCACTAGCTCCGCTGGGGCGCTAGCCTTGCGCCCTCTTGGCCCGAGCATCAATACGCTCTTGTTGACTGCCTCCCTCTCCGTGCCATAATATCTAGGCCGCCCTTATGGCCGGCACTCATTAGTTCTTTCACCCCATCTGCAAAAGGGAGTACCTCATGGCTACTAAGGCGGTTTCGGGTTCCGGCGGTTTGGCGGATACTCCTGTCTTTGAGGTTCGTTTTTATTACGATCCGAACCACCCGGCGCGCTACACGACCTACGTCGTTATCGGTCAACCAGCACTCGCCAAGCTGATAGCTGGACTAAACGCCCTCTACCTCGCCGATGGCAGGCGTCCCGACGCCGCCGGGATCCAAATCGCTGTGCCGGAAGTTGTCCAAGTCCGGCAAGTGCTGTCGCCTGTGTTCTGGCATGAGCTCAACCCCTACGGCCAGTTCTGGTGGGCTAGTCCCGACCTTACGGCCCGCGAAGATTCACCGATACTCTACCGGTGGTTCAATATTGATCGCTCTCGTGACTGTGGCGACTGGAGCATCCATTTCACCAAACCGGGAACTACGATCGTTCTCGGTGACGACGAGTAGCAATTCCTAACGGCCCTCGGCTTTCTGTCGAGGGCCATACTCTGTCCTAGTGCTCGCCTCCTGCTTCCCGCTTGTGCTACCATATACCTAACACAGGGAGGCATTGTGACCGACACAAATCAGGGGACTATTGTGGCTGTGCCAAATGAGCGGCCGGCTCTCAAGACACAATTCGTTCATCTCCACAATCACAGCCACTATTCCCTGCTCGACGGGCTTCAAAAAGTTCCAAGCATGCTTGACCGAATCGCCGAGCTGGGTATGGACGCCGTCGCGATCACCGATCACGGCACCCTATCCGGGGCAGTCGAGTTCTATAACGAAGCCAAAAAACGCGATATCAAGCCCATCATCGGCGTCGAGACCTATGTCGCTCCCCGCGGCCACCTCGACAAGGCCGGTCGACAGGACATGAATCCCTACCACCTTATTCTCATTGCGGCCACGACCGCCGGTTACCACAATCTCATCAAGCTCGTCACCATCGCCCAGCTCGACGGTTTCTACGGCAAGCCCCGTATCGATCACGCCCTCCTCGAGCAGTACCACGACGGCCTCATTGCGCTCAGCGCCTGTGCTGGTGGCGAGATCGCCAGCCACATCACCAGCGGCAACCTGGCTGAGGCCGAGCGCATTGCCCGCTGGTACGACACCACCTTTGGCCGCGACAACTACTACCTCGAGATCCAAGCTCACGAGCACCAGTGGGACACCCAAAAAACCATCAACGACGCCAAGATCGAGCTATCCAAAAGAACTGGCATACCCCTAGTGGTCACCGCCGACTCTCACTACTCCGAGCACAAAAACCGCGACGCTCACGAGACGCTCCTTTGCGTCCAGACCGGCAAAACCCTCGACGATCCTACTCGTATGTCTATGTCCATGGATCTGTATCTGTCCAGCCAAGAAGAAATCATCGACCGCTTTGCCCGCATCCCCGAAGCCTACCAAAACACCGTCAAGATAGCCGAGCGCTGTAACGTCGAGCTGGATTTGGGCAAAATTCTCATCCCCACCTTCCCGGTTCCCGAGCCCGGCTTGTCCGAGCGCGACTACCTCCACCGTCTTTGCTGGCAGGGTCTGGCTTGGCGCTACGGCGGTATCCCCAAAGAAGACATCACCCACATCACCGAGGCCAAGGCTCGCCAGCTCGTCGGCGCCAAGCAAGTCGAACGCCTCGAGTACGAGCTGGGCATCATTGGCAAAATGGGCTATGACGGCTACTTCTTAATCGTGTCCGACTTTATTAACTGGGGCAAAAACCAAGGCATCATCTTTGGCCCGGGGCGGGGGAGTGCAGCCGGATCCATTGTCTCCTACGTCATGAACATCACCGACCTCGAACCCCTCCAATACGACTTGTTGTTCGAGCGTTTCCTCAATCCCGACCGCGTCTCCATGCCCGACATCGACATCGATATCCAGGACACTCGCCGCAGCGAGGTTATCGATTACGTCACCGAAAAATACGGCCAAGAACGAGTCGCCCAAATCGTCACTTTTGGCACCATGGCTGCCCGCAACTCTGTCCGCGATACGGGTCGCGTTCTTGGCATAAGCTACGACGATGTCGACCGCATCGCCAAACTCGTACCGCAGCCAGTGCAAGGTCGTCACATTCCCTTGGCCGTCTCGACCGGCCTCAAGCCAGGCAAAGGCGACGAACAGCGTCCCGAACCCGATCTGGTCAAAGAATACAACTCCAACCCTCGCACTAGGCAAGTTATTGACCTAGCCATCCAGCTCGAAGGTACCATTCGCAACAACGGCGTCCACGCCGCCGGTGTTGTCATCGCACCCAGTCCAATCGTCAACTACGTCCCCCTCCAGCGCGCCCAAAAAGGTGGCATCTGCACCCAGTATTCGCTCGGGCCGATTGAGGAACTCGGTCTACTCAAGATGGACTTCCTCGGTCTATCCAATCTCACCATCATCAACAATGCCCTGCGTATTATCCGCAAAGTCTACGGCGCGCGCATAGATCTCGGCACCCTGCCTCTCGACGATGTCAAAACCTACCAGCTCCTGTCCCGCGGCGATACCACCGGCGTTTTCCAGCTCGAATCAGCTGGCATGAAACGCTACTTGCGCGAACTTAAGCCAACCAAATTCGACGACATCATCGCCATGGCCGCCCTCTATCGCCCCGGCCCCATGCAGTTCATAGACAACTTCATTGACCGCAAACACGGCCGGGCCGACATTAGCTACTTCCATCCCAAAATGGAAGCCGCCCTCAACATGACCTATGGCGTGCTCGTCTACCAAGAGCAAGTCATGCAGATCGCCAAAGATCTGTGTGGGTTTACGGGGGGCCAAGCCGATACCTTGCGCAAAGGTGTGGCCAAGAAAAAGCCCGAAGTCCTGGCCAAAATGAAAAAAGATTTCATCCAAGGCGCCATCGCCACCTCGGGCGCGGAGCCTGCCAAAATGGAAGAATTCTGGACCCAGCTCGAGGCTTTTGCCGCCTATTGCTTCCCCAAGGCCCACGCCGCCTGCTATGCCTTAATCGCCTACCAAACCGCCTACCTCAAAGCCCACTTCCCGGCCGCCTTCATGGCCGCTCTCCTCACCTCCGATTTTGGCAACATAGACCGCATTGCCATCGAAGTGGCCGAATGCAAGCACATGGGTCTAACCGTCCTGCCCCCCGATGTCAACGAGTCCTTTTCCGAGTTCGCCGTGGTGAAGGGTACCGATAACATCCGTTTTGGTCTTAGTGCTATTAAGAATGTCGGCTCCGGCGCCATCGCCGCCCTCATTGCCACCCGCGACGCCGATGGTCCCTTCACCTCCATCGAGGATTTCGCCAAACGCGTCAACGCCCGCGAGTGCAACAAAAAAGCTTGGGAATCATTTGCCAAGACCGGCGCCTTTGACAGCCTAACCAACGGCGATCGTGCTACCCTCATACACAATCTCGACCTCATCACCAGCTACGCCGCCAAAGCCCAAAAAAACGCTCTGTCCGGCCAAATCGATATCTTCGGCTCGCTTGGTGCCGAGGAGACGGCTCCGGGCCTGCGTCTCGACCCTCCACCCCAGCCCGTTACCACTCGTGAGCAACTGGCCTGGGAAAAAGATCTGCTTGGCCTCTACATCTCTCACCACCCCCTCGACGACTACCAAGCGTACCTAGCCGACAATACGCAAGCCATCGGCGCCATAACTCCCGAAGCCGACGGCAAAATGGTTCGCGTCGGTGGCCTCATCACCACCGTTCGCAAAATCCTGACCAAAAAAGGCGACACCATGGCCTTTGTCGGTCTAGAGGATCGTACTGGTCCGACCGAGCTAATTGTCTTTCCCAAGGCCTTCGAAAAAACACCCGAAGCCTTTGAGCCCGACCGGATCATCCTAGCCACCGGCAAAATCTCTGCCCGTGACCGCGACGGCCGCTTAACTGGCGACCCCAAAATCATGGTCGAGTCAGCTAGGATCGTCGACTACGACCAGGCTAGGGCTCACAAGCCCTTGCGCCCACAATCCTCCGCTCCGATCCCGGCTCCGCATCGGCCAACCACCATGGC
>CAYOOH010000072.1:0-5689 GCA_964405545.1 uncultured Candidatus Saccharimonadales bacterium
GTAGTCGGTGGGGCCTTCTTTGATCTGGACGGTTGGATATTGGGCGTAGATTTGGCTTTCGACAAAGTCTTTGAGGTGGCGGGGAGTCCAAACGTAGAACTGGATTGAGTTTTGACGAGCCACAATTTCAAAGGAGACGTGCTCTTGGAGGCTGCCTTCTTTTATTAAGTCGGCCTTGGGTCGAAGGATGCCGTGGAGGGAGGCGAACATCTGCTCGGCTGAGAGTTCTTTTTTCTCGTTGTCTTTGGGAACTTCGACGAGAAGGAGCAGGTTGTCGGTGGAGCTAACCCAGTCGGTTCGGCGGCGGTTTTGCCAAACTAAATAACCAAGCACCGCCACTACTATCACCCAGCCGTAGAACTTAAACAGTATGAGGCCGATGAGTTTTAGTAGGGCGGCGAGCCCGATTAAGATGGACTGAACAACTTCGATGGTAAGTACCCTCCTACCTTATTCTAAGCTATTAGTCCTTGAGCTTGTAGGTGGCTTTGGCAGTGCGGACAAATTGGTCTTTTTCTTGCAGGTTGAGGATGATGGTGGTGGTCTTGACCTGGCGCTTCATGAGTACCCGGCGGACAATTTCGTCTTTGTGGAGCGGAGACTCCTCGCGTAGGACACTGGAGATGATCTCGGCTACGGTGCCGGGAGTGTAGCCCCATTCGCTTAAGGCGTAGATGCCGCGGCCAATCAGGATGAAGCGCTCGTCTTTGATGAGCTCATTGTGAACGGCCTGGACGGTAACGTCGCGCTTGGTGCTGCCCAAACCGCGGACGTGGGTGGCAATGTCCGAGAAGTGCAAGGGGCGGCCGTGGCGGCTTAAGACCAGGTAGGTCTTGTCGCGGATGGACTTGGGGTTGACCTCGGGCCAGGTGACCAGGCCCCATTTGCCGTCGAAGTGAGCCAGGCGCTTGGAAATGCGCATAAGCTGCTCGAGGGTGACAGCGTCGAGCTCGGATGGCAGCTTGGAATTGAGCTTAGCTAGGGTGATAGGCTTGGCGTATTCTTTGATGGTCTTGATGATTTCGGCGAGGAGTTGGGTGACCTGGCTGCGGTTGTAGATGGGAGCTAGGCTGACAGCTTGGCGGAGATCGTCGTCTTCGTCCAGAAGCTCGACACCGGCTGATAGCAGGGCAAGGAAAACAATATAAGGGGCGTCACCGAGCTTGGCGCCGACAGCGGCGGCTACGTCGGCGGTGGGCATGATGCCACCGACACTCGCGACGATGGTACGCAGGAGCTCACCGGCTCGGTGGATTTCGGGAGAGTCGGAGGCGCGCATTTTGGCAATGGCGGCTTTTTCGATTTGACGAACCCGCTCGCGGGTAATGTCGAAGTCGCTGCCAATCTTTTCTAGCGTTTGGCGGCGGCTGAGGCCAAACCCAAATCGCCGGGCAATGATCTGTCGGTCGCGGTCGCGGCGCAGTTCGGCCAGGATGTGGTCAACGGCTTGTTTGTAATCGTAGGTGGTGTCTTGTTTGGTAGTCATAGTTTTAACCATTGCTTAGAATTATAAAATATCCGTTATATAGTGTCAACGGTTTTTTGATTATTGGTGTGGATAGTGGGGCGGGGTCGATAGAGTCTATTATACTATAATATGTGTTAGGTATTGTAAATAGTTTTTGTGGTCCGGTGGAAATAAGATCCTCAATTCTCGCTCCTTTTTTGGTTGCAAGGGTGATGGAACCAGAGTCTCTTTTTAAGATTGGTATTTTTGGATGAGGGCGGCTAGGTGGGGTTGGTGACTGGCGACGGTTAGGTTGGCTTCGAGCCAGCCTTCGACGGTGCCGCCATCGAGGAGCTTGCCGACTGCCCGGTGAACGACGATGGCGTGGTTTTTGGCGGCGGCCTGGATGGCGTCGGTTAGGTAGAACTCCCCTGACTGTGGATTGACTGCGACATTCTTGATGTAGGAGTGGAGTTCGGGCGTGATGATGAACTTGGTTAGGTTCATGACATTGGACGGGGCCGTGCCGGGGGCGGGTTTTTCCACAATGCCGCGCAGGTGCTCGACGCCGTCTCGGGTGACGAGGTCGAAGACGCCCCAGCGGGACAACTCCTCGACTGGTCGCTCGGTACCCATGGCGCCGCCGCTGGCTTGGTATTTGGTGGTTAGATTAATGAGGCGTTGGACATCGGACTGGCCGTTGGCGTTCCAGCAGAAGGTGTCGCCGTCGCTAATGAAGGCGCTCTCCCCTACCCCGAGCAGGGGCAGGGCGGCCTGCACTGGGATAGCTGTACCGTAGGCGTTTTCGGGTTGTTCGACAAACTCAAAGACGGCCTGGTTTTTGATTGTTTGGAGATTGGCTAGGACGTCGTGTTTGCCATAGCGCTCGAGGTAGTGCTCAAGTGTGGGGTTGCCGAGGTAGAGGTCCTGGAGGCCGTGAGAGCCTTTTGCGACCACGAAGATGACACGTTTGATGCCGGCATTGATGCAATCGGCAACCACGTAGTCGATGAGTGGTCGATTGAGTATGGGGAGTAGGACTTTTTCGACGCCGGCGGTGACGGGAAGCATGCGGCTGCCAAAGCCGGCGGCGAGGATTACTGCGGTGGTAACTTTCATTTAATGTTCCTTAGAGAGACTGGTTGATAAGTGAGAAATAGCAGAAATAGACATTGATATTAGCACATTTACTTCAAAAAATCAATAATAAGGTGAGCTAACTTGACGGAGTCATGGCGAATGAGTGTGCGGGGGATGAGTTGGTCGGCGGGCTTGAGGTTGGGGATGGTATCGGAGATTAGGTCCGTGCCGATGGCTTGATAGTGTGTGGGGGCGGGAGAAGGATCGAAGGTGACTGGGTATTCTCCAGCGTGGGCGTATTTATCGAGCAGTTGCTGACTGGGTTGGCGGGTGTTGTATAGGACATAGTCCAGAGCGGGAGCGCCGATAAAGCGCTCGATTTCGGCCGCAAAGTCGTGGACTTGGAAATTGTCGGTTTGGCCGGGCTTGGTGACGAGGTTGGTGACATAGGCGATTTTGGCTGGAGTAGAACGCAAAGCCTCCCCTACTCCGTCCACTAGGAGGGTGGGAGCCAAGGAGGCGTAGAGATTACCGGGGGCAATCACAACGAGGTTGGCGGCGGCGATGGCGGCCTGGGCCTCGGGGTTGATGGGGGCGGGCGGTTTGAGTGACAGTTGGGGCGGTCCGGGCTTGAAACGGCTGGTTTGAACGGCGTACTGGCCGATGGTGCGGCTGCCGTTGGGATGTTTGAGGACTAGTTGGGTGTCGGTCAGGGTGACAGGCAGGACACGGCCACGGATATTGAGTACTTCGCTGGCAGTGCGGACTGCTTGGGTGAAACTGCCGGTGGTTTTTTCGAGGGCGGTGAGGAAAAGGTTGCCAAAGGGGTGGCCGGTGAGCGAGCCTTCCTCAAACCGGTAGTTGAATAGGTCGCGCAAGATGGGGCCGGAGTCGGACAGGGCAACCAGGCATTGACGAATATCCCCTGGCGGTAACGCACCGAGTTCGTCGCGCAGGATGCCGGTAGAGCCGCCGTCGTCGGACATGTTGACGATGGCGGTAACGTTGACTGCTTGGTCGCGCAGGCCGCTGAGGACGGTAAAGCTGCCGGTGCCACCGCCGATAACAACGATGTTGGGCTGAGTTAGAGAAGTCATGCGAGTTTTTAGTATAGCATGGGTGAAAATGAAGCAGCCCCTGTCCGGGGTATGGTGGCGCCGGACAGGGGTATGGTGGGTTTTTAGGCAGTCTTGATGTAGCCGGCGCGGCGGGCGTGCCGGAATCGGAGATAGCTCGCGAGCCAGAACGGGATCCACGGCAGGGTGAAGACGAAGAAACCGATGGCCCAGGGCTTACGCCACGGCAGGTCGGCGATGAATGAGGCATCGAACGGGTCGGGGCGCGAGCCTTCGCAATAGCCCCCCAGGAGTGCCACTGAGAGGAGTACCCAGGTGGTGAGGAAACCGACGATGAGGCCCTGGGTCAGGCCATCGTAGGAACCAAAGATCAATCCGCAGAAGGGACCGAAGAGGGGGAGAAGGATTGTGCCTCCAGGCTGGGTGCGATCGAAGAGCTCGCTCAGCGTGCGGGGGCCAGGTCGGTATGTGCGCTTATATTTCATAACAGCTCCTTGGCTGATAGATTGAGGCGCTTAATTTATTGTATAACATAACTAATGTTTTTGCAAGGTTGGGCCGAGTGCAGAATGGTCCGGCTGCAGGAAAAGCAGCCAGACCTTTTCGCGAACGGTGCCTGGTCGTCTAGGGTCAATTTCGATTGCGGCCTCGGCTGAGCCTCAGAATGAGGCTTAGCCCAACCAGTGCGGCGGCGAGAATAAGGCTGCCGGTCTGGCGGCCGAATAGCTCGGTAAGTGCTAGCTCCAGGAGGATCAGGAGGGCGTCGATACCAAGAATTCGCGCCGTCCATTTTAGGATACGGTCCATGGGTGCCTTCTTCTGTGGGGAGTTGGCGGTGGCGACGGTTTTAAATGGTGAACTCTTTTATATTACGATATAAAATCTGTTAATGTCAAAGTTGGTTCGACTGTTTCCTGACCTGAAAGTAGGATTTTTCTTAGAAGTCAGCGAGTTGGTGGTGTAGAACAGGGGCTAGTTCGACTATAGCCACCCGCGTTTGCTCCATGGTGTCACGATGGCGGACGGTGACAGTGTCTTTGTGGTCGCCTTCGAGGGTGTCAAAGTCAATAACGACGCACAGGGGTGTGCCGATTTCGTCCTGGCGGCGATAGCGTTTGACGATGTTGCCGTTGTCGTCGTACATGACGGCGCCGAATTCGGTCTTGAGGGTGCGGTAGACGGCTTGAGCTTTTTCGACTAGTTCGGATTTATTGCGCAGAAGGGGGCTGACGGCGATTTTGACCGGGGCGAGCTCGGGCTTGAAGTGGAGGACGACGCGGGTGTCGGCCTTGTCCCCCTCCCCTATCGGCTGCTCTTCGTAGGCGGCGCAGAGGACGGCCATAAAGGCTCTCTCAAGGCCAAAGCTAGGTTCAATAACATGCGGAATAAACGGTTTCCCGCCATCTTTTGGTACGTATTTAATGTTTTGTTTACTTTCGCGCAGGATATTTTCGAGGTCAAAATCTGTTCTATAGGCTAGACCCAGGAGCTCTTCTTTCCCAATGGGAAAATCAAATTCGAAGTCAATTGTTCGCTTACTGTAGTGAGCTCGGTCTGCTTGGGGGACTTCAAGCTCGTGAATCATTTCTTGGGGTAAGCCCAGAGCATCACACCATTGATGAATAAGTTTTATCCAATTTTCAAATGCTTCTTCCCATTGGTCTGGGTGTACAAAATATTCGATCTCCATTTGTTCAAATTCGCGAGCGCGGAAGATAAAGTCACGAGGTCGAATTTCGTTGCGGAAGGCTTTGCCTTGTTGGGCGATGCCGAATGGGAGCGAAGGAGACATGGTGTCGACGACGTTTTTGAAATTTGTGAAGATGCCTTGGGCTGTTTCCGGGCGAAGATAGCTTACAGATTGAGTGTCATAGATCATAAAACCGCCAAGCTCGCTGAACTCATCGTTTACATCGAAAGCTACTTCGGGCTCTTTGGTGCCATTTAAGAATTCTATTTTACCTCGGAGACCTCCGGAGGTTTTTCTATCTAGGCTGTAGTATTTAGGTCCAGCAACGGTTTTGAACATCATATTAAAAATCTGAGGATCAGAGAGCTCATTGCCTTCAGGACTCTTGATGTTGTT
>CAYOOH010000073.1:0-5656 GCA_964405545.1 uncultured Candidatus Saccharimonadales bacterium
CTCGGAGGGACTCGAACCCCCGACACCTAGGTTCGAAGCCTAGTGCTCTATCCACTGAGCTACGAGCGCATGCGATGCGGAGGTGGCGCAACTTAGCTTTTATAGCACGAATGGTCCCGGCTGACAATAACGCAGCTACTATACTGGTACTGGCTCGGCTCGGGTCAGGAGGTAGGTTTCGTCGGTGTTGGTGTCGACTAGCTGATAGGCAAAGCCACGCATGGACTGGTAGAGGCCGGCTTTGGTGCGAATGCGGGCAATTACCTCAACCGGATGATCGGTGTCGATGGCCTCGTTAATGAGGCTAACCGTTTCCGTAAGCTGCTCGGGGGCGATAAGACTAGAGAAGTCTTGCCAGAGTAGCTCTGAGGCGTCGTATTCTAGGATGTGTTGGCAAGAAAAGGAAATATACTCGATACGGCCATCTCGGCTAATCAAGGTAATGAGGGCGTCAGGATAGATGGCGGCGAGACGCTCGGCTTCACTGAAGAGGGACCGGTCTATCTGTTTCATGCTGTGTCTATCTTACCACTAGATCAGTCAGGTGTTGTAAAAAAGAGTGCATGGTGCGCCCGGAGGGATTTGAACCCCCGACACCCAGTACCGGAAACTGGTGCTCTATCCCCTGAGCTACGGGCGCGCTGATGGCTGTTCAGATGCTGAACTTATCTACTGTAATACGGGTCGGAGGTTTGTACAACCGGCGTGGGGGTAGATAGGGTTTGGAGGCGCTTGAAGTCGGCGCCGTTGGACTGGGCGCGGAGACTAAAGGCGATGAGTGCCAGGCCAATGGCGCCAAAGTTGGCAGGGCTGGTGGAGATCTGGCTGCCGTCCGAGGTTTGCTTGAGGGCTACGAGCTGTTCATAGCGGATGGCCATGGCCGGGATCAGGACGACGGCGAGGCCTGCGCTCAGGAGTGGACCAATAACCGGGATGATGGACAGAACGCCCGGGGCTTCGAGCAGACAGAGGGTGCCGGCCACGTCCCAGAACCGATTGCGGACGAGCTGCCGACTGCGCTTGAGGGCGGCAACACCGGACAGGTCCTCGTTGACCACCACGTAGGCGGACTGAGAGAACCAGACCAGGAAGATGAGGCCGGGGACCACGAGCAATAGGAAGCCGCCGAGGACGGCCAGTCCGGCCAACAGCCCAGTACCAAGCAGGCGCAGACCGAGTGGCAGACTACCGGCGACTGCTTGCCCGAGGCTGAGCTTGTGTCCCCGAGCCATGGCCAACTGGAGGCGGTAAGCGGCCGGGGTGAGGTAGACAGCCGAAGCCGCTACCAGCCCGAAGAAAGCAATCAGACCGACTATGACGGTAGCTCCGGTTGAGCGACTCATCACATAGGTCAAGAAGACCAACACGACCACGGCGACCACAGCCGCCACGCTCACTAGGATAAGACCGAGGTAGGGTTTCCAGTTGAGTTTAAAGCCTTGCCAGCTGGGTTTGACAAGCTCGAAAGGGTTGGAGCGGTAGGTACCGGAAACAGGCTGTGGGTGGGATTCGGGCGGTTCGGGAGCCGATGCCATGGGTGCTGCCGCGGGCTCGGAGGCAGGCATGGGGTTGACTGATTCGGGCTGGGGGGCTTGGGCTTCGGGTGGCATGGATCTTTTAAGCTTTCTTTCAGTTATTAGTTGTATTTAGTATCGTCCTAAAGTTGGTGGTTAGTCAATTGTCGACTAATATGGGTGTATGGCACATATGGCGACAGAAGCAACCAAGACGGCTCTCGAAAATAGTGTGGGGTGGTTTTTGGCCGACAAACTGCATGACGTGTCGACGTCGATCGCCACTAAGAAGTTCCTGACTAACGATAATGAATTGATTTATTTGACCAAGTGTACGGTAGCCGAGCCGTCGGTGCCGCGGATTAAGGTGCAGCGGTTTGAGCGGGTGACAGGTGGAGTACGCGAGCAGGGTTATCAGCTACTGGGTAACCACCGTCTAACAAAATACACGAATGAGATGATTTTTGGCACTAAGCCGGGAACGGCGGCTGGTGATGAGCAGGAAGAAGTAAGCGAGGATGAGGCGGCGCAACTGGTGGCGTTGGTTAACGGCTTAACGCAGGCACGGCAGACCTTATGAAAGTCCGGCGCGGTGTTGTATTGGCGCCGCACACCACAATGCGAGTGGGGGGAACGGCTGATTTTTTTGTAACCGCCCGGACTCGGGAGGAGGTGCGGCAGGCTTGCCAGTTGGCGGCCGAGCAGGGGGTGCCGGTGTTTGTGTTGGGCGAGGGATCGAATGTGGTAGTGAGCGATAAGCCGATTCATCGTTTGGTGCTTAAGATGGAGGTGCGAGGGTTCGAGAAGGTGGCAGAAGACGAAAGCAGTACCACAATCCGGCTGGGAGCGGGCGAGCACTGGGACGAGGTAGTGGAGCGAACAGTAGCTATGGGACTAGCTGGGATCGAGGCCATGAGTATGATTCCGGGGACGGTTGGAGCAGCCCCGGTCCAGAATGCCGGAGCCTACGGGCAGGAGGTAGCCAACTGCCTGGTGGAGGTCGAGGCGTATGACTTGGTGAATCGGGAGTTTGTACATCTGGAGCGGGAGGCTTGCGGGTTTGGCTACCGGACAAGCCGGTTTAAGGCCGATTGGGCAGGCCGGTATGTGATTGTGAGCGTGACGCTGGAGTTGAGCAAATATGAGCCAGCGACGCCGACGTATGCATCGTTACGGCGGTGGCTAGAGGAGCACGGGATTGAGCGGCCCAATTTGGCCCAGATTCGGCAGGGGGTGATGGCGGTGCGGGAGCGGATTTTGCCGGATCCGAGCGTGGTGCCGAACGCGGGAAGTTTCTTTAAGAATCCGATTGTGGGGGCCGATAAGCTAGCGGAGCTGGAGCGGAAGTGGGGCGCGGTGCCTTCGTATGTACATGGGACGGGTTATAAGTTGGCGGCCGGTTGGCTGCTGGAGCAATGCGGGTTGCGGGGGGCAGAGCATTTTGGACTGAAACTGTGGCCGGGGCATGCCTTGGTTATTACTAACCCCAATGGAGCGGGGTATGAGGATTTGATGAAGCTGGTGGAGCTAATGGTGACGACGGTGGAAGAGAAGTTTGGGGTGCGGCTGGAGCCGGAGCCGTTGTTTGTGAGTTAGACGATGAGTTCTTCGAGGAGTTCGGGGAATTGGTCGGTCGGCATGCTGCTAGAAATGAAATGGCCATAGTCGCGGAACTCGCGGTAGCCGATATTGTGAATAGTCTGGCGCAGGGCGGCGACAGAGCGCTGCACTCGTTCTTTATCATTGTTGGAGTGGAAGATGATGAGGTCTTGGGTACGAGCGGCTAGTTCCGGATCGATGTCGACGTCGAAGAAGTCGGGGTGATCGTCGGGGGTTAGATAGATACTGGGGGCAACTAAGACGACTTTGTTGACGATAGTGGTCGGGTGCTGGGACAGCCAACGGACCAGGAAGGCGGCACCGCGACTGTGACCGACCAGCAGGGTGCCGGGGCCGATGTCGTAGCGCTCGAACTCGCGCTGCCAGATCGGGTAATGGGGCGCCCAGGAGTTGGGCATTTCGGGGGTCTGCGTAGGTATGCCGTGGGTCAGGAGCTGCTTTTGGAGCCAGGGAAACCAGTTAGCGTTACTAGTGGAGGGTTGGTTCGAATCGTAATACTCGGCGCGGCTGGGTTTGCCGTGGATGAGGATGGCGGAGGTTGGTTTGGTGGCGGAGGATTTGGTCATGGCGGTATTTTAGCATTAGTAATGACCGGCGATCTGGTGGACGGGTTGGGAGTGAGCGGCTCTCGTGGAGTAGGGTTAACGGAATCCGTTATGGTGTGCTGTGGAGTAGGGTGTGCTTATGAGGAACAATTTGGTTGGTACGAGATGAGGCTAAGCTGGGGGTCCTTTACAGCGAGGTCTACGTTGTAGCCGGATGAGCGGGGCGGGCGGTGGCGGCGGCCGCTTGAGCAAGGACGGGCTCGTGGTCTTCGAGGTATTTTTGGGCGTCGAGAGCGGCCATGCAGCCAGAACCGGCCGAGGTGACGGCCTGGCGGTAGCGGGCGTCTTGGACATCACCGCAGGCAAAGACGCCGGCGACGCTGGTAGCAGAGACCGCTAGAGCGGCTCCGGGCTGTTTGTCTGCGGCGGCGCGATCGGCGGCCACAGCGGCACCGGTCTTGATATAGCCGGCGTCGGTCAGGTCGAGTTGGCCGGCCAGCAGCTCGGAATTGGGTTGGTGGCCGATGGCAATAAACAGACCGTCAAAGTTGTGTTGGGAACTGATGCCAGATACGGTATCGCTTAGGGTCAGGCCGGACAGCTTGGTATCGCCGTGGAGGGCGGTGACGGTAGCGTTCCAATGGAATTTGATCTTGGGATTGGCCATGGCTCGGTCCTGCATAACTTTGCTAGCCCGGAGTTTATCGCGGCGATGGATGATGGTGACGGAGCGGGCAAATTTGGTTAGGAAGGTGGCGTCTTCCATAGCCGAGTCTCCCCCACCAACCACGGCGATGTCCTTGTCGCGAAAAAAGAAGCCGTCGCAGGTGGCGCAAGTGGACAGGCCGCGACCGAGCAGGTCCCACTCGCGGGGTAGGCCGAGCATGACGGGTTTGGCACCGGTCGAGACGATGACGGTGTGAGCCCGGTAGAGGGTCTCCCCTACCCAGACTTTGAGCGGATGGGTAGCAAAATCGACCTTGGTAACACGCTGGGTCAGGATTTCGGTGCCAAAGCTGGCAGCTTGCCGGCGCATGGTGGCCATAAGCTCGGGACCCTGGGCGCCGATGACCCCGGGGAAGTTCTCGATCTCGGTGGTGTTCATGAGCTGGCCACCGGGCTGGTCGCCGGCGCCGCTGGGCTCGCCTTCGATCAGCAGGGGCCGGAGACTGGCACGGGAGGCGTAAATGGCGGCGGTTAGGCCGGCTGGGCCGGAGCCAACGATGATGACTTGCCGGACGACCGAGTCGGGTGCAGCGGGAGTGGCGGGAGCAGCCATAGCTCTACTAATTTAAGCCAGAGCGGCGTTAAGAGTGGTAGTGAGGCGGTCCTTGGCGGTCAGACCAATGATGCGCTCGACGGGTTGGCCTTTCTTAAACAGCAGCATGGTGGGAATACTCATGACGTCGTAGCGCTGGGAGACATCGGGATTCTCGTCGACATTGAGCTTGGCGACCACGAGTTTGCCTTTGAGTTCGTCGGCTACGGCCTCGAGGGTTGGCTCCATGGCGATGCAGGGTGCGCACCAGCCGGCCCACATATCAACCAGAACCGGCTGGTCGGACTTGAGCACATCGGCTTCGAAGCTGGCGGTGGTAACGGTTTTGATCACGCTAATTTTTCTCCTTGGTGGTGGGGACCGGCAGCAGGTACCCGGTTATTTTTTGATGTTGACGGCCACAATATGTAGCGTCCATAATGGTAATGTAGCACAAGCGATTGTGGTGCAGCAACTAAAAACTTTTACCGAGAACGAACTTTTAGACAGGGAAGACGAGGAATCTGCGAGTGATTTGCCCGTTTTGTGAACATTGCGATACGAAGGTTGTGGATAAGCGTGAGTCCGACGCCATATCTACTCGCCGGCGCCGAGAATGCCTCGGTTGTCACCAGCGCTTCACGACCTACGAGCGCGTCGAGCAAATGGAGTTGTTCGTAGTCAAGCACGATGGCCGGCGAGAGCGATTTAACTCCGAG
>CAYOOH010000074.1:0-5643 GCA_964405545.1 uncultured Candidatus Saccharimonadales bacterium
AGAAGGCCCAGTTTGTCATCAGTTTCTCCCAACAATTGGCCGGCAGCGCCTACAAAGGCCCCTCTGAGACGGCCAAGCGCACCCTGACCTATTCTCTGCGCGTAGCCAAGGAGTTTGGCCAGCCTTACTGCGGCACCGAGCACATCCTGTTTGCCATTCTGAGCGAGAAAAGCGCTCGAGCTATCAGCTTGCTCAAAAACGATCTCCAAGTCGACCCGGCCGTCATTCGGGGCGAACTCGAGAGCTACCTCGGCAACCAGCAGTATTTCTATGCCGAAGATGACCGTCAAACCACTCGCTCCACCAAGAACAACGCCAAGTCCAAGACGCCCGCCCTCGACCACTTTGGCATCGACCTGACCGCCAAGGCCCGGACTGACGCTCTCGATCCCATGGTTGGCCGCGAGGCGCAGTTGTCGCGCGTCATCTCCATCCTCGGCCGCCGGACCAAGAACAATCCTGTCCTGATCGGTGAACCCGGCGTTGGCAAGACCGCCATCGTCGAAGGCCTAGCTCAGGCGGTCGCTACCGAAGACGTGCCAGAAATCCTTCTTAACAAGCGTCTTGTTATGCTCGACCTCGCCTCCGTCATCGCCGGCACCAAGTATCGCGGCGAGTTCGAAGAGCGGCTCAAGAAATTGCTCGACGAGGCCAAGGCCAATTCCGAAGTCATCCTCTTTATCGATGAGCTCCACACCGTGGTCGGGGCCGGTGCCGCCGAGGGCGCCATTGACGCGGCCAACATCCTAAAACCCGCCCTCAGCCGTGGCGAAATCCAAGTCATTGGCGCCACCACCCTCGACGAATACCGCAAACACATCGAAAAAGACTCAGCTCTCGAACGCCGCTTTCAACCCGTCCAGGTTCCCGAGACCACCGTCGAGGAGACCGTCCAGGTCCTACGCGGCCTGCGTGCCAAATACGAAGCCCACCATCACGTCGAGATCACCGACCAGGCCATCGATGCCGCCGCCAAGCTGGCCAAACGCTACGTCGCCGACCGTTTCTTACCCGATAAGGCCATCGACCTCATCGACGAGGCTGCCTCGCTCGCCCGTATCAAGCGCGGCGGCTCAAGCAAGTCAGTCCGTAGCCTCCAAAAACAAATCACCGACATTCGCGACGACATCGAGAACGCCGTCTTTGATCAAGATTTCGAGTTGGCTGCCCGCCTCAAGACCCGCGAGTCTGTCATCCAGAACCGCCTCAGCGCCCTCAAGCTCAAACAAGGCGCTGCTGACGCCGGTGTCACCATTACCCCCGAAGACATTGCCCAGGTCATCTCCCTTATGTCCGGCATCCCGGTTACTCGGCTCATCAAGACCGAAATCGATAGTCTCCTCAATCTCGAAGACTCGCTCAAAAAACGCGTTATCGGCCAGGACGAGGCGGTCGCGGCCATTGCCAAGGCTATCCGCCGCTCGCGCACCGGCATTGCCGACCAGCGCCGGCCCATTGGTAGTTTTATTTTTCTCGGCCCCACCGGCGTCGGCAAGACCGAGCTGGCTCGTGTTCTGTCCCAGGAGCTGTTCCATGACCGCGACGCCCTGATTAAGATCGACATGTCCGAGTTCATGGAAAAGCACAATGTCTCCCGTTTGGTGGGTGCTCCGGCTGGCTACGTCGGCTACGATGAAGGCGGCCAGCTGACCGAGCAAGTCCGGCGCAAGCCCTACAGTCTGCTGTTGTTCGATGAGCTCGAAAAAGCCCATCCCGACGTCTTCAACATGCTGCTCCAAATCCTCGAAGACGGCTATATTACCGACGCCAAAGGCCGCCGAGTCGATTTCCGCAACACCGTCATCATCATGACCTCAAACATCGGCGCCTCTGACATGAACAAAGAGGTCCAGCTTGGTTTCCGGACCGACTCGCCGGCCGAGGAGAAAAAGCTCGAGCAAGAACACGCCAAAGTGCGGTCAAAAGTCCTCGAAGACCTCAAAAAATCCTTCCGCCCCGAGTTCCTCAACCGGATCGACGCCCAAATCGTCTTTAAGAGCCTGTCTCAAAACGACATCAAACGCATTCTGGCGCTCCAGTTGGCCGACCTCAGCAAGCGTCTTGACGAACAGCAGCTCAAACTCCGCGTCAGTGCCTCGGCCCGAGCCCTCCTCATGGAGCGCGGCTACGATCTCAAGCAGGGTGCTCGTCCCATGCGCCGCACTATCCAAGACCTGCTCGAGGATCCGCTGGCCACCGGCCTGCTCGACGGCCGCTTTGTTGCCGGTGATACCGTCACCGCCACCCGCCGGGCCGACCAGCTCCACCTAACAGTCGCCCACACTCCCGCCACCGTCACCGGTCCCATCGAAAGCCCGGCAGACTAAATAGCCCCAGCCAAAGTCCCCAACAAAAAAGCGGTCGAGAATATCTCGACCGCCCAGCAAACCTCAGTAGATCAGTAGACGCCCGGCGAGGGCTTATCCGACTTGCTGCCGGTTACGATCAGCAGAAAGCCCAAAACGATGCCGCCCCCAATGCCCCAGCCAATACGGTGGGGCGTATTCAGAGTAACCAGATGGCTCAGCAGTAGCGCGCCGCCGCCGCCAAGACCAAGCAGGAGGCCTCCCGTTCGCAGCCAGCGGACCATGGCCCCAACTACCCCCACAGCCGCAATACCGGCACAGATCAGCAGATACTTATGGACCGCTTCGGGGTGAATACGGCTAAAGAACAGGATCGACACGGCCAGTCCCACCAACAAACACCCCAGTCCAGCCACAACTGAACCAAAGCCGACACGACGCTCAACGTCCGGCGCACCATACATGGCCAAAAACCCTTCGTCTCGAACACGCAACCTTTTTGCGATCAGGTTGCTGTCAATTTGACTAATCAACCATATGGTGTAATAGGGGAGTTGTCAACAAAAAAGATACCCAGACAAAAATAAGGGCGACTTCATCAGAGAAGCCGCCCGTGCAGTGCCTCAAGCTCCATGAGCTCGAAAAACTTACAGCCCGAGATAGGTCCAGAAGGGCGGATAAGTAAAGATCAGCTGGAAGAGAGCTCCGGCTGGTAGTCCTACTGCCACCGCCACTATGATGAATTTGGCCCAGGAGCCTTGGTTGCCGCGAATGCCCAGGAGCACTCCCGGCATACAGCACATGGCAGCCAGGGCCACAAGTACCGGAAGAGATAGCGTCTGTACGCTCGGTAGCCGGCGGAGGGCCACAGTTGCGAACCACCCTGCTGTCATGAGACCCAGTAGGACCATCCATACGAGGCCGCGCATACGAAGAAGCATAGTCATCCTTTCAGGCGGGTTCAATTTCGGGAACAGAACTTCTAAACGAGGTGCGAAGCCGCCGCTTGTAGCGGATCCACATCACAACCGCGATCACGAGCATAATCACGCCCAGCCCAAAAGCTAGCCGAACGCCCAGCGTGGCTGCAGTCGTAAACTGGCGGAAATACAGCCAGCTCGCAACCGTCCCCACGCTGCCCGGGCCGATATCGGTTACAAGAAACCTCAGCAGGCGCTTGGCAATCCGCCTCGCCTTTCGCTCTGGGTTCAGAAGCCAGACCATCAGGCACAGCCCGGCCACAATAGCCAAATCGGCCGCGGTTGCAATCTCGCTAATCCGGAAAAAATGGCGAGTACGCTCGGCAACACTCACCCATATTGGTGCAAAGGCCAAAAACACAAATAGTGACCAGGCGATGCTCCTCCATACTAGATCGAGTCGATAGGCTGGCTTGCCTTCGGTCGGGCTCACGACAGATTTTGAACTCATACTACGCTCCTTGCTTCCAACAGAGCCCGTACATTAAAACCACGGCACCAGTTCAAGGAACCGCCATCTTAACCGCCCCACCATATCTTCTTTAGCTATACCTGTCAATGCTTGCATGTTCGCAACTTGTTCGGATACAATGTCAGCCAAGGAGAAGCCCAATATGCCCAAAGCCACCTCGCGCTATGTCTGCCAATCATGCAGTGCCAGCTTTACGCGCTGGATGGGCAAGTGTGAGCAGTGTGGTGCCTGGAATGCCTTGATCGCGGAAGGCGTCCCCGCGGCCGGCACAGTGGGCAGTAAGCGCCGCACCGCTACCGCCCTCACTCCTACTACTCTGGCTGCCGTCGAGGCCACGCGCCATACCCGTCTGGCCACCGGTCTCAATGAAGTGGATCAAGTACTCGGCGGCGGCATCGTGCCGGGCTCGGTCACGCTTCTGTCTGGCGACCCCGGTATCGGCAAGAGTACTCTGGTGCTGCAGTTGGCAGCTCAAGTTGCCGCCAACCATCCCGTGCTGTACGTCAGCGGTGAAGAGTCGGCGGCCCAGATCAAGCTGCGGGCCGACCGCCTGGGCGTCAATGCTACCCACCTCCAGCTCCTAACCGACAGCAACGTCGACGCCATCGCCGCCACCATCGAACAATCCAACTACCACCTTGTTATCATTGACTCCATCCAAACAATGGCCACCGAGGCGCTAACTGGCTCACCCGGCACCGTTGGTCAAATCACCGCCAGCGCCCAGCTGCTTACCGCCATTGCTAAGCAGCACAGTACCGCCCTGCTCATCATTGGTCACGTTACCAAGGAAGGCGCTATCGCCGGCCCCAAGATACTTGAGCACCTGGTTGACGTCGTCCTTTACCTAGAAGGGGAGCGCTACGGCGCCTTCAAGGCTCTACGCGGTATCAAAAACCGTTTTGGCTCCACGAGCGAGGTGGGCATCTTCGAGATGAGCGAGACCGGCCTCAGCCCCGTCGCCAATCCCTCCGAGGCCCTGCTTGCCGAGCGCCAACCTGGTCCCGGCTCGGTCGTCTTCGCCGCCATCGAAGGCACCAGACCGCTGCTCGTCGAGGTCCAGGCCCTGGTTGCACCCACGGCCTTTGGCTACCCTAAGCGGACGGCAGTCGGTTTCGACCTCAATCGCCTCAATCTGTTAATTGCAGTCCTATCCAAGCGTGCTCGATTAAATTTGAGTTCGTCAGATGTTTATGTTAATGTAGTAGGCGGATTACGCATCTCTGAGCCGGCCGCCGATTTGGCAATTATTTTATCAATAGCTTCGGCTTTCAAGGATGCTCCCATTCCGCAGTCACTAGTTGCCTTTGGCGAAGTCGGCTTAAGCGGCGAAGTTCGCTCGGTTAGCCAAGCCGCCCGTCGAGTAGCCGAAGCTAAGCGCCTTGGTTATACGAACGCTATCGGACCGGCGCATGGCCACGCTCCCGGCCAAACCGGTGTGCGCGACGTTCTCCAGGTTGTCGAACTGATGGGTAAATCCACTAAATAACCAATCTAAATCAGGACCTCTATAAAAATATGACCGACACCATGGTCTTTTCTCTCGTCGTTATTGGCATTCTTGTTATCCTCCTTATTGCCTCACTGGCTGTCATGCTTGCTGTTGTCATAAACCGCCGCCACGCTCCTGCCGTCCAACCAGCGTCAGCCGCTCCGGCTCCATCGGCTGCCTCCGGCCCCAGCCAGACCACCGCCGCAACCGCAGCCCAGCCCGAGGTCATGCTCCCGCCCCTGTTGGTTGACACCTCAGCAATTATCGATGGCCGCATCGCCGACATCGCCACCGCTGGCTTTATTCCTGGCCGACTGCTCGTACCTCGGTATGTCTTGGCCGAGCTCCAAAACATCGCCGACTCCGAAGAGGCCAAGCGTCGTGGTCGCGGAC
>CAYOOH010000075.1:0-5635 GCA_964405545.1 uncultured Candidatus Saccharimonadales bacterium
CCAGCGTAATGACCACGCGGCTCAGTTTAGGGCTACCAAGGGAACGACTTCGCAGCAGAATGTTGATAAGGGCAAGGCGCTCAAAGCCGAGCAGGCTGAGCTGGAGGCTCAGTACGAGCGGGTGGAGTCGGAGCTCGTGGGCTTGTGGAAGCGGGTGCCGAATTTGCCGATGGCCGACGTGCCGGTGGGAGCGAGCGAGGGCGACAACGTGGTGGCCAAGACGTGGGGCGAGGCGCCAAAGTTTGATTTTGAGCCCAAGAACCACTGGGAGTTGGCGCTGAAGCATGATTGGATCGACAAGGAGCGGGCGGCCAAGGTGGCGGGAGGACGGTTTGCCTATGTTAAGGGCGGGCTGGTGCGGCTGCAGTGGGCGCTGATGCAGTTTGGCATGGATGTGTTAATGGATGAGATGACGCTGGCGGAAATTGCAAAGGGGGCAGGGCTTGCAGGCAAGGTTAGCACTAAGCCTTTTGTCCCGGTACTGCCGCCTCTGATGGTGCGGACCGAGGTGTATGAGGCTACCGGCCGTCTCAACAAAGAAGAGCAGACGTATAAGCTTGAGGATGATGATTTGTGGCTGGAGGCTAGCGCTGAGCACAGCCTCTGTCCGATGTACAAGGATGAGATTTTGACCGAGGCGGATTTGCCGATTCGGTATGTCGGCTATGCTACTAGCTTTCGGCGGGAGGCGGGGACGTATGGCAAGGATATGGAGGGGATTTTGCGAATGCATCAGTTTGATAAGCTGGAGATGGAGAGCTTTACGACGGCTGAGAGTTCGCTTGATGAGCATTTGTTTTTGGTGGCGATTCAGGAGTATTTGATGCAGCGGTTGGAATTGCCGTATCAGGTAATTATGAAATGCACAGCTGATATCGGTGGGCCAAACGCGCGCGGGGTGGATATTGATACCTGGCTGCCGGGTCAGGGCAAGTACCGCGAAACGCATACGGCCGACTATATGACGGATTATCAGGCACGGCGGTTGAATACGCGGGTGCGACGGACAGGCGGGGAAGTGGAGCTTGTTCATACCAATGACGCCACGGCTTTGTCGCAGCGGCCGCTGATTGCTATTTTGGAGAATTATCAGCAGACTGATGGTAGCGTGCGGGTACCGGAAGTGCTGCGGTCGTATATGGGCGGCCGGGGGACGGTGTAGGCGACCAAACGAAAATGGCGCCCTCGGAGTGAGGGCGCCGTGACAGGGGTTAGTTTGTGGCAGGCGGGGAGGCATTGATTTCGGTAGCGAACTGGCGGGTAATTGCTGAGAGGTCGACATTGACCTGGCGAGCGAGGTTGGGAAGCAGGCCAACGAGAAATTCGCTCTGGACAAGCGTGTCCAGGAAGGGTTGACGCTGGTCGGGTAGCCAGGCAGCGGTTTGCCGCCAGAGGTGATGGCAGACCAGGAGCCAGAGGAACATATCGAAATGTCGTGAGCTGTCGAGGCGGGGATCCAGGTGTGACCAGTCGATCGGTCGATCAAGACAGGCAAAGCGCGCTAGAAGGTGGTCGCGATCGGCGGTCCTTTGTGGCGTCGGTCGGGCGGCGGCTCGGTAGCGCGGGGTAGCCTGAAGCTTCTGGATGAGCTCCAGTACGGTCGCGGTGTCCATGCCGGGTTCAACGGTCAGTTTGATATCGGCGAGCGAGGTGTGGACGGGTCGTCTGAGGGTATTGGTTGCCTCGAGTAGGCGCTCGGCTAGCTGCTCGATCGTAATCATGGAGGGGAGCCAGATCGGTCGCGATCTCATGGCGACTCACTTTCGATAGGCGGCTGAAAACAGCCGGCTAAAAGGGGAGCTACGTTAGTTTAACACAGGTAGCCGCTCGAGTAAGTGCTGCCGAAGGGGGAGCGGTTGGGCTAGGATCGGGGGTATAATGGGGTGGAAGGACGCTTCGACTAATCAAGGAGATACCGACATGAAGATTGAGATTACGGGGCGAAGGTTTGAGGTTGAAGATAAGCTGCGGGACTATGTCGAAGAGAAGATTGGTGGTTTGGAAAAATATTTGCCGCGGGCGACTCGGGAAGCGGCGACGGTGACTGTGGTGCTAGAGGAAGATGCTAGTGGGCGCGAGGGTAACCGGTTTGTGGCGGAGGGAGTGCTCGTGCTGGGAGGCGAGACACTGGTGAGCCGAGAGGGGACGATGAGCATGTTTGCGGCGGTTGATATTGTGGAGGAAAAACTTAAGGCTCAGTGTGTGAAGTATAAGGACCGGCATGTAGAAGAGCCTCGGCATAAGCGAATGGTGGCGCGGTTGATGGGGGAGAGGGATGGGGACGAGAACTCGGTAGAGAGTTAACAGATATTCTCCCTGAGATCATCTAGTGGTACACTAGGGCGACAGGGCCGTACAAGGCCTTTCTTACTGATGAGGCGAACTATTATGGCGTATACGTTTTTGAATAAGATTTTGGGAGATCCGAACGCGCGGGAAGTAAAGCGGGCGCAGGCGGTGGTGGCCAAGGTGGCGGCACACGAGGACGACATGAAAGCCTTGGATGATGCCGGGCTCAAGCAGCAGACGGTTAAACTGCGGGCGCGGCTTGAGGGCGGGGAGCGGCTGGACGATGTGCTTCCGGAGGCGTTCGCGATCGTACGAGAGGCGGCTCGGCGAGTGGTGGGACAGCGTCACTATGATGTTCAGCTGATTGGCGGAATTGTGCTTCATGAAGGCAAGATTGCCGAGATGCGGACGGGCGAAGGCAAAACACTGGTGGCGACGGCACCGTCGTACCTGAACGCTTTGACGGGCAAGGGCGTGCATGTGGTGACGGTTAACGATTATCTGGCGAGCTTGCATGCAGGCTGGATGGGTCGGGTGTTTTGGGCGTTGGGTATGACGACGGCGGTGATTGTGCATGACGCGGCGTATGTCTACGACCCGGAGTATGAGAGCTCGGAGCATGGCGACGACCGATTGAATCATTTGCGGCCGGTGTCGCGGGCCGAGGCTTATCGAGCTGATATTACGTATGGAACGAATAACGAGTTTGGGTTTGATTATTTGCGCGATAATATGGTGGATGATTTGAGCCGCATGGTGCAGCGGCCACTGCATTACGCGATTGTGGACGAGGTGGACTCGATCTTGATTGACGAGGCACGGACGCCATTGATTATCTCGGCGCCGGCACAAGAAGCGACAGATGAGTATTACATGTTTGCTCAGCTGGCAGCTGGACTTAAGCCAGAGTCGGATTATACCTTGGACGAGAAGCTTAAGGCGGTGTCGTTGACCGATGAGGGGGTGGAACGGATCGAGAAAGCGCTAGGGGTCGACAATATTTATGAGGCGGGTCGGATCGATGACGTGCATCATATTGAGCAAGCGGTTAGGGCCGAGGCGCTGTATCTGCGAGATAGAGACTATGTGGTACGGGACGGTGAAATTATTATTGTGGACGAGTTTACGGGTCGGTTGATGCCGGGACGGCGGTGGAGCGAGGGACTGCACCAGGCGGTAGAAGCCAAGGAGCGGGTGGCGATCCAGCAAGAGTCGCTGACTCTGGCCACGATTACGTTCCAGAATTATTTTCGGTTGTATGAGAAGTTGTCGGGTATGACGGGAACGGCCGAGACCGAGAAAGAGGAGTTCTATAAGATCTACCACTTGGATGTGGTGGTGATTCCGACCCACCGGCCGATGATTCGCAAGGACCTGCCGGATCGGATTTATAAGACCGAAGCCGGGAAGTTTCGGGCGGTGGCGCGGGAGGTGGCGGCGCTGCACGACAAGGGTCAGCCGGTTTTGATTGGTACGGTGTCGATTGCCAAGAATGAGCTGTTGGGTGGTTATCTGGCCGAGCTGGGAGTGCCGCACACGATTCTAAACGCCAAGAACAACGAGGCGGAGGCGGCGATCGTGGCGGCAGCTGGGCGGCGAGGAGCGGTGACGTTAGCTACCAACATTGCCGGGCGCGGTACCGATATTATGCTAGAAGAAGGAGTAGACAAGCTGGGGGGCTTGCATGTGTTAGGAACGGAGCGGCACGAGTCGCGCCGGATTGATAATCAGCTGCGTGGTCGGTCGGGGCGGCAGGGAGATCCGGGGGTGAGTCAGTTTTATGTGTCGCTGGAAGATGACTTGATGCGGATTTTTGGGTCGGAGCGGATTGCTGGGATTATGAATACGCTGGGGTTAGATGAAGAAACGCCGATTGAGAATAATTTGGTGTCGAAGTCGCTGGAGGGAGCTCAGAAAAAGGTCGAGGGGCATAACTTTGACACGCGGAAGCAGTTGGTGGAGTACGATGACGTCATGAATCGTCACCGCGAGGTGGTATATGCGCGGCGGCGGAAGGCCTTGGCGGCGGAGAGCTTGCGCGAGGATATTGTGGCCATGATCCGGGTTGAGGTGGCGGCGATGGTGCAGGCTCATACGGACGCGCGGACAAGCGAGGTGGATGTACCGGCTCTACGGGAGGCGGTTGCGAGTATTGTGCCGGTGTCGGATGAGTTGGCCGGGAGTCTGGAGCGAGCGCATGTGACAGAGCTGACTGATCTGGTGATGGAGACAGTGGGGGAGGTGTACGACGCCCGGACGGCGGCGTTTGGCGAGCCGGTGATGCGGACGGTGGAGCGCTACGCTTACATTAATGCTTTGGACCGGCTGTGGATTGAACACCTCGAAGCGATGGATAGTGTGCGGGGGGGGATTGGTTTGCGGGCGATTGGGCAGCGTGACCCGTTGGTGGAGTATAAGCGCGAAGGATTTCGGATGTTTCGTCAGCTGATGGCTCTGTTGGATGCTGAGGTGGCGACGACGATCTTTAAGCTGAGTATTCGACAAGAGGAGACGGCTGATCTGGGGGCGCCGGTGGAGACGGCTTTGACCCGGGCTGCCGGACAAGCGAGCACGAATGTTTTGGCGGATGGGAGTGAAAGGGCTGATGAGGGGAGCGGTCGTGGTGAGCGGTCGGGCGGATCGCGGGCGGAGCGACGGGCGCGGATGACGGCCCCAACCGCGGCGTCGGCGACCAAGCAGTCAAACAAGAAACGCAAGAAGCGCCACTAGGCCTGCTATGAAGCATACGGTGACGGAGTACAAGCTGGAGTGCGGGGCGCAGGGGTTGGTGGTGGATGTGCCGGGTAGCGATGTGGTGAGCATGCAAGTGCGGTTTAATTCGGGTTTTCAGTTTGCTGATCCGGATCGTTATGAGGTGCCGCATGTGATGGAGCATTTGCTAGCTACGGTGACTCGGCGGCATCCGGGGCCGAATGAATTTATTATCGAGGCCCAAAAGAACGGCGCCTATGTCAATGCTTTGACGAGCGGGGACGTGAACGGCTATGTCTATGAGTGTGCTCGGTTTGAATTGGATCGAGTGCTGGATTTGGTGGAAGAGCAGATTACGCAGCCATTGTTTGCAGAAACGGCGTTCCGGGCCGAGGTGGGTAATGTGCGGGAGGAGTTGACGCGTAACACAACTCAGCATGGAGCGGTCTGTGCCATTGCCTTGGCTCAAGCGGTGTTTCCGGAGCAGTGGAAGGATTATGACCGGCGCCTAGAGCAGTTGGCAGCAATTGAGCTGGGGGACTTGGAGCGCCACTATAGCCAAACGCATACGGCTCGGAACGGGCGGTTTTATGTGGCGGGCTATTTTGGTGATAGGGGAGCGGAGATGGCGGCC
>CAYOOH010000076.1:0-5613 GCA_964405545.1 uncultured Candidatus Saccharimonadales bacterium
TGCGATAATGCAGATTGATCGTAGCCCGGGAGCCTCAAAAACTCTCGGGGCCATCCGCTTGCGGCTTCGGCCGCCCTTTTACAGAAGGGGTCATCTAATGACCACGACTGATGTCACTGCCCCCACCGCTGCCAGCCTCGACGAAATGGTCAACCACGACGACGAGGTAGTGCAGGAGCTCAACCAGCTGCTCGCAGAGATGCGGGCCGAGGTGGAGGCACGATCGGATCGCAAGAAGGGCATGCCCGGCTGGGTTGCCAAGATGCTCAGCCACGACGACTTCGTCTACGCCCCGAGTTCGAAGGTGGAGAAGCAGGTACGCGACGCCTACACCGACCTCACCACGCGCTGTGCGCGGAACGAGGACCTGGAGCGGGAGCGCCAGGCGGCCGTGACGGATGGATTCGGGGGTTCGCCCCTCGGAGACACCCTGAACCGGCCGATCGGGATCTGGGACCGCGGCGACGCGATCCACGATCTCCAGCAGGCGCTCGCGTGCGTGCTCGTGTACGGGGTCCTCCGGACCCACGGCGCGACCATCGACTCGGCGCGGCTCGTCCCCCTCTCCGGGGCGATCCGCAAGGCTGTGATGAACCCCGACGTGGCTCTCGAAAAGGCGTTCCTCGTGGAGGCTTTCCACGTGGAGCGCGAGCTCGAAGCGCTCGGTCTGGTGGCCCCCAAGCCCCGGTCGTAACAGTGGGGTGGGGCGGTCTTCGGATCGCCTCACCTGCCCCACTCTTTAGTCTGAAATAGCACAGACGTTGTCAAAACCCAATCTGGAATTATTGTTGACCGATGGTAGCTGAGAGGCTATCATTTTTTGTACTGGTTCGTTGAAAATTGTTGCGGCTGATTGTGGAAAGAAAAGGGCAAGTCTCGACGGCGACTCTATTCCTAGCGTAATGCGGGGAGAGTGGGCCGATTTTTGTTTAAAGGGCGGCTTGCTTATGGTTGCGGCGGTCGGTCTGGTCTTGAGGTGGTTCAAGGCCGGATCGCCCGTCACAAAAGTGGTGCGGGCGTGGCAGCGAGAAGGTAGGAGGGTTTACTATGGCAAAACCTGCAGCATCATCGCGGGGGCCGATCGAGTCTGTGCCACTGACGGTATCCGATATTCGAGGCCGATGTGAGCAGGGCCATTGTCCGGCCAGCGCTCGGGTTCGGGTGGTTCGCGCGGGTAGAGAACGGCTGCAGCTGTGCTCGCACCATGCCAGTGTACGGGCTTACGATCTGTTGGCCCAGGGGGCGCTGTTTTATGTTCAAGTGGGAACGCGGCTGAATGTGCCGACGGTAATGCATTAGCGTTTACTAAAGGTGATGAATTGTTTTTAGCTTCGTTTCCCCCTTTTTTTGTTGTCCCCTGCAGTGATTTTGTTGCGGGGGACTTTTGTTATTTAAAGGATAGGTATAATGGGGCCAAGGAGACTAGAGATTATGCTGGACGAACTGGATTTTATTGCTCGGTACGATAAAGAGGATGCGTTGGGGTTAATGGGACGGCTGCCGGAGCAGCTGGGGCATGAGTATCCCGAGATGCCGGGACTGGCTAAGCTCAAGGGGGTGACGAGCGTGGTGCTGGCCGGGATGGGTGGGTCGGCTCAGCCGGGAGAATTTATTAAGACTTGGCTAGGGGGGCGGTTGCCGGTGCCGTTTGTGATCGTGCGGGATTATGGGTTGCCGGCGTTTGTGGGACGAGAGACCTTGGTGATCGCCTCGAGTTACTCGGGTAATACCGAGGAGACGTTGGCGGCGTTGGCGGAGGCCGAGCAGCGAGGAGCGCGGATTGTGGTGACGGCGTCGGGCGGCAAGTTGCTTGAGCTGGCCCGGGACAAGGGGCTGGACCATGTGGCGCTGCCGACTGATTTGCAGCCGCGGATGGCGGTGCTGTACGCGGTGCGGGCGATGACGACGGTGTTGGAGCGGCTGGGGCTGGTGGAGGGAGCGCTAGCGGAGATGGCTGAGGCGGGCAAGTGGCTGGAGAGGCATACGGGGCGATGGGGAGCCGAGGCGCCAACGGCTCAGAACGAGGCCAAACAGATCGCGGCTGAGCTGGTGGGGCATCCGGTGGTGGTGTATGCCGGGGCGGTGCTGGCGTTTGCTGCCATGAAGTGGAAGATTGGCATGAATGAGAATGCTAAGAATATTGCGTTTTACAACTACGTGCCGGAGTTTAATCACAACGAGTTTCAGGGTTGGTTGCATCCGGAACGGTCGGGTCTAAAGGTGGTGGAGCTGCGGTCGGGGTTGGATCACCCGCGGGTGGTGAAACGATTTGATGTTAGTAACCGCCTGCTGTCGAATGTGTTTTCGCCGGTGGAGGTTGAGGCGGAGGGCGAGACGGCGCTGGAGCAGCTGGTGTGGACGATCGCGCTGGGGGAGCATGTGGCGACGTATTTGGCGATTCTTAACCAGGTCGATCCGACACCAGTGGACTTGGTGGAGCGGTTTAAGAAGGAGTTGGGTTAGGCTGTAGGGGTGGGTAGCGCGGGTGAGTGGGTGATGATTTGGATTGGGCTATTGACTTTGTATCTCATATGTGGTTGAATGAGATATTCCTGTGACGCAGGGATAACGGATTGTTTCTCTAGCCCCAAGGGGGAATGAATCATGACCGCAGCGGTTTTGGCTCCTACGTTTGTGGAGCCCCCAGCTGGAACTGAGGCCGATGAGGCTTCGACTGGCACGGTGGCGGTAGCGCGGCCTCCGAGGCCGACTCCGCCCCCGCGGCGACCGGCCGTTGGCACCCGGCCTGTGGGTCGGGGCCAGCGCCGACCGGAACGGTCTGCGGAGGAGCGCCAGGCGGCTTACACCCGCTGGCAGGCTGCCATGGACCGACGGCTCGCAGAGCTGGGAGAAAGCTACGACCAGGTGGTGGCTGCCGCTCGGCAGTCGGCGCTGGTGTCGCGGCTGCCTGATCGCGACCGGGTTCTCCTGATGGAGGATTCGGTGAATACGGAAGCTCGGCGGCAGACGCTGAGTGTACTGGACCGGCTGGAGCTCCTGGAGCTTGAACCGGCCTACGAGATTGGCCATGCTTTTGCGGCCGCTCACCCGGAGGTTTTGCCTCCGTGGGCGGTGCAGATTCTGGGGACGCCTCTCCGGGAGATTCGGGGGAGCGGTCTCAAGCAGCTGCGCGACGCCCTCAAGCTGAAGGCGCTTGTGCAGGAGATGCATCGGCAGTGGTATGTGGCGCAGTGCGACGCACTGGGTTACCAGTCGGAAGTTTATCTGCCCGACCTGCTGCTGAACCCGATTGTGGGACTGGAGCACGACGAGCTTGTCCTGGCCCGCCTTCTGATGGAGGCGGCCTGGTACGCTCTGGTGGCGTTCCCGTTCTATAGTGAGTTCTATGACGCCCATGAGGCGACGTTCGAGGCCGGCCTGGTCCAGGAATGGACCGACTGGTTGGACTCGCTGGGTGAGAATGGGGTGATGGGTCTGTTTACGATCCATGACTCGCTCCGACTCCGAGGTGCGCTTGACCGGGCTGGGAGCCTGGCTGAGCGGATCGAGAATGTGACGGGTCCGGTGCCGGATGACGGTGCTGAGCCTGCCACTGATACTGACAAGACGGAGGCGGCAGCCTAAGGGTCGCCGCGAGAGGTGAAAAAAGGGCGGACCGCTACCAAGCGGTCTGCCCTTTCTCTGTGCGGTCCCTTGCGTTTTTTGGTTATTTTTGGTTGCTGGGTGAATTTTTTGGTAATTATTCGGCTTTGAGGGCCAGGATGGGGCGTTTGCGGGCGGCTTTGATAGCTGGGGCAATGCCGAAGACGATGCCGACGAGGGCAGAGACGCCCACCGCCAGCAGGACGGCGCTGGGAGTGAAGACCGGGGTGATGCTGGCCAGGCGGCCAGCGGCGGTAGCCATGCCCATGGCGGCCAGGATGCCCAAGCCGCCGCCGATTAGGCTAAGGACGACGGCTTCGATCAGGAACTGGGACAGGACGGTGGTGGCCGAGGCGCCGATGGCTTTGCGCAGGCCGATTTCGCGGGTGCGCTCGGTGACGGAGACGAGCATGATGTTCATGATGCCGATGCCGCCAACCAGGAGCGAGATACTGGCGATAGCAACGATGAAGGTGGTGAGGAGACTGAGAACGTCGTCGACGGTGGAGAGGATATCTTTTTGGGTGAGGACGGTGAAGTCCTCTTGGCCGCCGTGAGTGGAGAGGAGGGTGGACTTGGCTTGGGCGGCTACGGTGTTGACGTTGTCCGAGGCGTCGACTTGAATGAGGATGCGGAGGATTTGGGGGGTGCCGCCGGAGAAGGTTTGGGCGGTACCGAGGGGTAGGTAGACGGCATTGTCAAAACTGGAGCCGGTAAGGCTGGCGGCGCTGGAGTCGGAGGATTGGAGCGCACCGATAACGGTGAAGGCGGCGCCACGGATGGTGACGGTCCGGCCCAGGGCGTTTGCGTCGCCAAACAGGGTTTGCTTGGCGGCGCCACCTAGGACAACCACGTTGCGGCCTTGGTCGCGAATATCGAGGAAGCGGCCAGTGTCGAATTTAAGGGTTTGGGTCTTGGCAAAGTCGGGCGTGGTGGCCAGGAGTAAGGCGCCGTCGGCGGTGGCGGTTGGGCTGGCGACGATGCCGGAGACGAGGCTGATGGGGGCAACGGCGGTGACGTGGGCGTTTTTGGCTAGGGCGGTCAGGTCCCCGGTGGTGAGGGTGGAGGCACCAACGGAGGAGGCGGCGCCTTTGCCGCCTTTGAGGTCGATTTTGCCCGAGGCGACGGCGATAGCATTGGCATTGACGACGCTGGTGATTTGCTGCCGGATGGCTTGTTTGACGCCGGCGCCGATGGCTAGGATGGAGACGACGGCGGCGACGCCAATAATGATACCGAGCATGGTCAGGAAGCTGCGGAGTTTGGCATTGCCCAGGCTAATGAGGGCCATTTTGAGGTTTTCGAATAGCATTACTTGTCCTTTCGATGATTGACGGTATCGCTAACGATGGCGCCATCGCGGACGGTGATGGTGCGGTCGGTCAGGGCGGCTATGTCGGGATTGTGGGTGACGATGACGATGGTGGTGTGATGGTCGCGGTTCAGGCGGCGAAGCTCCGCGATGATAGCATCGGAGGATTTGGTGTCGAGGTTGCCGGTGGGCTCATCGGCCAGCAGGAGGCTGGGGTTGTTGGCCAGCGCTCGGGCGATAGCGACGCGCTGGGTCTGACCGCCGGAGATTTGGTTGGGGCGGTAACCGGCCCGGTCTTGGAGGCCGACGAGGCGAAGAAGTTCGAGGGCGCGCTGGCGGCGTGCGCGCGGGCGGAGGCCGGAGTAGATCAGGGGGAGCTCGACGTTTTGGAGAACGGACAAACGGGGCAAGAGGTTGAAGCTTTGGAAAACGAATCCGATGTGGTCGCGCCGGAGCTTGGCTAGGCGGTGGTCGGAGAAGCTGGTGACGGGCTGGCCGTCGAGCTGGTAGGTGCCGGCAGTGGGGCTGTCGAGCAGGCCGAGGAGGTTCATGAGAGTGGATTTACCGGAGCCGCTGGGTCCAATGATGGCTATAAATTCGCCGGGGGCGATGGCAAGGTTGATGTCGTGGAGAGCGTTAGTGGGTTCGGCGCGGTCGGTGAAAGTTTTGGCGATGCCGGTGAGCTGGATGACGTTCAT
>CAYOOH010000077.1:0-5419 GCA_964405545.1 uncultured Candidatus Saccharimonadales bacterium
CTCACAACTCTTTGCGGCGAAGAGCGTGGACGATTCCTGGCGGACCGGTTTTCTGGCTCTACAGTTGCGCGACAGTGAGGGAATTTCACCCTACTTACCCGATATAGTACCCAGGAATGCTGCTTATGTTGTGGTTCAATCGTAGCGGACCACAATATATATATATGGCAAGTTTATTATGGTCGAATCGGAAAGCTAAGTTCTGTCACATCCGGTTTGGTCCCTGAATAATCTGAGTAGCCGATCCAGCTGGGGATGACTTGAAAGAATATGGTGTCGGGACGGTTGAGGTGCTGAGCTGTGGTGGGAGAGTTCTTGGTTAGGAAGCGCAGCTTGAGGGCGGTAACGGCGGCAGGATGGGTGAGCTGGACGGCCTTGCCTTCGTATTGGACGGTAATGAGGTTTTCGAGAGTTAGGCCGATCACAAGCGAGACGTAGGGGTGGACCGCTAGATTGGCGGCCTTGCGTGAATGAGAAGCGGTTTGGAAGTAGAGGTTGAGGTTGTTGTCCTCGGTGAAGGCGATGAGGGCGGATTCGGGGCTGAGGTGAGCGGGGGTGGTGGTAGCGATAACCGCCAGGTGGTGGGTTTGGAGTATGTGAAGGATTTTTGTGGCTGTCGGGTTCATGGTAGATATAATATCGCCCATCTGCGGCTGAAGGCTACAGATGGGCGGTAGAGAGAGGACTAGTTTCCTATGGCGAAATCGAACTGACTCTTACCGAGAGAGGTGAGGCCATAGGTGCCGTCGGGCAGGGCAGCTAGGTTGCCTCTTGCCACGTGGTCCTGGATGAAGCGGCGAACGTAGGCCAGGGGGACTCCCTCGGCCCTGTTCACGATATCCTCCTCGGTAGAGGGGGCGGTTGTTTGCAGGAAGGCAGACACGCAGGCGCGGTACAGACTATCGTCCCAAGATAGGAGGGCCATGATGCTCCTGTCGGTTGTGGTGGGCGGCATTTTTTTGAGCTCGGGAATGCTGTAGCTACTCTACTGTTGATGGTTCGAAACGGACTACGACCGGTTGGCCGAGGAGCTTCTCAAGCAAGACCTTGACTTGAGCCGGGTTGTCTTTTGGAACCAAGCCAACCTGGTTTTTTATGTGTTGCGACAGCTCGGCCTTGCGGCCATTGATCGTGTAGCCGGTAACTATCCACGCTTTAGCTTGCGGGTCGAGGAGAGTGACGTGACGGACCGAGACCAAAATCTGGGCGCTCATTACGCTCCTTGTAGTCGAAAGGTACTGTTGACGAGTAGATTATAGCATGGCGATTTAAGGTTATAGTTCCTCCTGTTTGTCGCGCATAAAACTGATCCACTGGCGGATGAAACGCAACGAGGTCTTGAGGGGCATTTCGATGGCTAGGTCAAGGACGAAGGTGACGATGTTGGCCCGGGCGTATTTGTCGGACAGCCAATGGCCCATGCGGACGAAAGGGGTGGACAGGAAGTCGGCTAGGGTTTGGAGCAGGCCTTGGCGTTCGTCGATCATTTGGAGCTCGCGGGATAGCTGGCGGAGGCGGAAACCGAGGAAGCTGACGGCCGAGAAGAAAATAAAGAAAATGGTGCCGTTAATGGCGCCAAAGCCAAAACGATGGAGCGCCCAGACCAGCAAGCTGATGGAGCCGATAAAACCGACAGCGTAGACGATATTGAAGGCGGCGTTGAGGGATTTGGATTTGACGCGGCGTTTGGGCTGATAGACGACGGCCGGGCCAGCGCCGTCAAACAGAATGCGGTCGGCGTAGCTTGCGATAACATCTGTGTTTTGGCGGCCAGGGGTGTGGATGGATAGGGTGATGGTGTAGAGATAGATGAGGGGAAAGAAGATGTTGATGAGCAACGGGGTCCAGCCAATGACGCCGGCGGTGGAGAGGTCGTAGGGAATCTCGATGGAGACGCCGATGAGGGTCTTGGTGATGAGGATAAAGAGAATGGTTCTGCCAATCCGAACGCCTAGCTGTTTTTCGGTGGCGGCGTAGGCGGCAGCGGCGAGGGCCTTGATGCGGCTGAGGGTAGCGTCGCGGCCGGCGACGAGGAGGTGGGTGGCGGAGTCGCCATCAAGGATGAAGTCGCGAATGATGCGCATGGGTGCGCCGTAGCGGGTGACGAGGCGGGTAAGGTGGTTGGTGATTGGTGTTTGATAGAGGTTGTCTATGAGCTGATTGAGCGCAATGATGTGGGCTAGCGGCTGGTTGTCGAGTTGGCCGAGGCTGGCATTGACGCAGTAATAGCGGATGGTGGCTAGATTGGATTTGAACAGGGCGCGTTGGACGGCACAGAAGAGGGCGATGCGATAGGTTTGGTCGTCGGAGGTGGTGTGCTGGGCGGCGCCTGCATCAATGGACTCGAGGTAATGCTCGTAGGTGTAGGTCATGACTATGTTGGTCTTGGGATCGGGAGCGACCAGGTTCTCGATCTGGACGCTGGCGTACTGGAATAACCATTTGGTAGCGGTTGGGCTAGCGATATGGTGGGTCGTGAGGTTGTGGTAGAGAGCGGCATGGGCGGCTAGGGCGCGGTCTATGTGTTCGAGGGTGGCAAGGGGTATAGTGTCGTTTTTGAGGTAGCCGGCTTGGGTGAGTTCGGTGACAAGCTCGGCGGCTAGGGGTTGAATATTGCTGAGGTTGCCATCCCGGTGCAGGTAGCGTTCGATGGCGCTGCGCAAAAGAAGATGGTGTTCTCGGTATTCGGCTACATTGCGCAGTTGCTCGTAGGCGAAATAGAAACCGGCTCCCAGGCTCGCGACATGGAAGGTTTGACCGTTGTGAGGAACGGTTGTTTGGGCGGCTTGGAGCTGGCCGATAAGCCGGCTGGTACTGGTCTGAAGGGGTAGCGGTGGCATGACAAGTTCATTATAACCTTGTTACAACAGATTCGAGAGTAGTTGGAGAAGGGCTTGCGGATTGGATAGGCGGTTTTGGGCGGAGGTAGGGTCGGGGCCGATTTTAAACGTATGAGCTGAGGCCGGCAAGGCGGTGAAAATATCTTCGTCGGTGGTATCGTCACCGGCTGCTAAGATGAAGTCGAAAGATTGTTGCCGCAGCCAATAGTTAACGGCGGCGGATTTGTCGTAATTGCCGGGCTTGATCTCGAGGGCCTTGTGGGCTTGGAGAATCACTAAACGGTAGCGGCTGGCTTGGGTGGCGAGCTGACTGGTGAGTTGGGCGGCTAGGTGTTGAGCGAGCTTGGGATCGGCCTGGCGGTAGTGCCAGGTGAGGGAGCCGAGTTTGAGCTCGATAAAGGAGCCGGGCAGTTGGCTTGTGGCGACCTGGAGGAGCTGGGTAACGATGGGCCTCCAGCTGTCGGTGAGCGGGACGGTGGCTTGCCAGGGGCGGTCGCGGGGTTTGATGAATAAGCCATGCTCGGCCGACATGTTGACATCAAGCTGACCGAGCCATTGGTCCATGACGAGTTGATCGCGACCGCTTATGATAACGACTTGATTGCGAGGATCGGCGGCAAGCTTGTCTAGGAGGCTAAGGAGAGCGGGGGGCGGATCGGCTTGGGGCGGGGTGGGAGCGAAGTTGACCAGGGTGCCGTCGTAGTCTAGGAGGAGGAGGCGGTTTTGGGCTTTGCGATAGGCGCTTAAGATAGAGGGCATAAAATTATAGTAGCATTGGCGGCTGTTTGGTGGTAGGATGAGCCCGATTTATGCAAGTACGGTTGATTATTGTGGCGAACCGATTGCCGGTTAGCGTTGAACAAACGGAGGCAGGGCTGACGTATCAGCCGAGTCCGGGCGGGATGGCGGCGGCACTCAGTCCAATTTTGAACTCCCCTGAGGCGTTGTGGGTTGGGTATACGGGTGTGGGCCGGCGCTTGACCGCAGCAGAGCTTGAGCAGTTGCAGCTACCGCAGCAGTTGGTGCCGGTGAACTTAGCGAAGGAATTGTATCGGAAGTATTATTACGGGTTTTCGAACGGGTCGTTGTGGCCGACGTTCCATGGCTTTAAGCCGAAGCGAGTGTTTGACCAAGAAGACTGGGAGGCTGTGCTGACGGTGACGCAGCGGTTTGCTGAGATTGTGATGGAGACGGTGCGGCCAGGGGATTTGATTTGGATTCATGATTTTCATTTGATTATGCTGCCCATGGTATTGCGGCAGCTGGGGTGCAAGAATCGGATCGGGTATTTTTTGCATGTGCCGTTTGCGGATGGGGGGTTATTTGGGGCGTTGCCGCATAGCCGGCAGATGGCGGCGAGTCTGGCGGCAGCTGACTTGTGTGGTTTTCAGACCGAGCAGGATGCGGCGCGGTTTCGGCAGTATTTGACAGGGGCGATTGGGGGGTCAGAGGCACCGCCCCGGGTGGGTGTGTTTCCGGTGGGCATTGGCTATGAGGTTTATGCCCAGGCCCATAGCCGGCCGACGGTAGCTAAGCGGGTTGAGGCGTTGGACAGGGTTTTGGGGGGCAAGCGAGTGGTATTTTCGATGTCGCGGCTGGATTACACTAAGGGCATAATTGAGCAGCTAAGAGCGATGGAGGTGCTGCTGGCGGATTGGCCGGAGCGATCGCGGGTGGTGTACAAGCTGGTGGTGGCGCCGTCACGGGAAGATTTGACGGAGTATAGTGAGCTTAAGGAACAGATCGCGGCTACGGTTAAGGAGATTAATGATCGGCTGGGGACGGCCGATTGGCAGCCGATTGACTATGACTATCGTAATTATGCTTTTGACGAGGTTGCCAGTTGGTATATTCGGGCTGATGTGATGCTGGTGGCGCCGTTGATTGATGGTATGAATTTGATTGCTAAGGAGTATGTGGCGGCTAAGCCAGGCAACAGGGGCGTGCTGGTCTTGAGTAAGTTTGCCGGCGCCGCCCAGCAACTGGAGGAGGCACTGCTTGTGGATCCAACGGATGTATCGGCGCTGGCGCGGACGATTGAGCAGGCCCTGACTATGCCGCTAGATGAACGGCGGCAGCGATTGGTGGCGCTACGGCGGAATGTTCGACTGGAGGACGCGGCTCGGTGGGGGCGGCTATTTGTTGCGGCCCTGGAGGGCAATCCAGGCGTCGGCTAGGTTGTCGGCCAAGTTGTAGCCTGTCCGAGTGAGACCGCCGATTTGGACAACCCAGCGCGCGTGCTCGTGCTCGAGCGCGGTGGCGCTGATTTGGAGCAGAGGGTCAATGTGAAGACAAGCGTACATGAGTTCGCAGCTGGTGGGGGCTTTCCAGATTTGTTTGGCGATGGCGAGGGGGGTGACGAGGGATTCGAGAATGTAGGCTAGATTGATGTCGTCGGTAAAGTAGTAGCTGCCGTAGGTAATGTCTTGGGGGTAACCGGCAGTTTTGAGGCGTTTGGCGTAGTGTTTGCTGACTTTTTGGCTGGGGGTGGGGTCGGCCTCGATGTGTTTGGTGGGGGCTGGGAGATGAGAATTGATGGTAGAGCGAGAGGACGGAGGCAGGTGGTTTGGTCTAGATAT
>CAYOOH010000078.1:0-5345 GCA_964405545.1 uncultured Candidatus Saccharimonadales bacterium
TGGCGGAGAGGGAGAGATTCGAACTCTCGCGGGAGCTTGCGCCCCCCTACAGGTTTAGCAAACCCGCCCCTTCAGCCGCTTGGGTACCTCTCCGTACTGGGCTCAAAAAAATGGGCGGAACCAGCCTACTATAGCGCGACATCGCCTTTCGCTCAAGCCCTTTACCTCAACTACTCTCAAAAGTTAGCCAAGACCACTCTAAAGCAACCGAATGTTCTTGGATGGCACTGGAAGCACTGAGGAATAGTTGAAAAATTTTTTCAACTATTCCTCAGTGCTTCCATCGGGCTATACTGCTAGACATGTCCGCCATGGAACGCTTTCACACTCAACTCATGCTTAACCATGTACCCCATACCAAGGCTCGAGACGCCATTTTTCAGGCCATCCTAAGACTAGGGCCTTGTAGCCTGCGCCAACTCCAACTCGCTCTCCATGCCCAAGTTGGCCAGACCACCATCTACCGCACCCTCACCAAGTTCCAGCAAATCAACGTCATTACTCAAATCCGCCCCGATTTCTACCAGGCCACCGACGTCTTTATTCAACATCACCACGAATTTATCTGCCGCAATTGCAACCGCCGCATCGGCTTTTATCACACTCCTCTTGAGCAAGTCTTAACCCGCCTCGCTAGCCACCGTCGCTTTAGCCTCGAGGATCACCAGCTGAGCCTAACCGGCCTCTGCCAATTCTGCGCCACTAACCCTGCACTCAAGCCACGCCCGGCCCTCATCCCCGGGGCCGTATACCGGCGCCCTCACCGCTAGTGCCGTGCCACTGCCGCGCCCCACACCGTCTCCGCCCCCAGAACCTTTAATGCCGCAGCGCACTCAGCCAAGGTCGCGCCGGTCGTCACTACATCATCCACCACCAGCACCCGACCCGCCGCCACCCGTAATCCATAAAACGCCCCTCGAATCTGATCCAATCGCATCGCCCGTGTCTTACCCAGCTGATGCGTAACATTATGCCGACCCAAGAGGCTACTGTACCGCACCCTCAACCGTCGTGCCACCGCACGGGCCACTAACTCCGACTGATTATAGCCCCGTTCGCGGTAGCGCGCCGGCGCCACCGGGACCGACGTTACCACATCAACCATCAGGCCTTCTGGTAAGGCCGCCACCACCAGCTCAGCGCAAACATCGGCCGCCGCCCACAACCGAAAAAACTTCAACTTCCAAATCAACTCTTTCACTGCTCCGTCATAAAACGCCCCCACGACCACACCCGCTAACTCAGTCTCCGGCAATGCCAAAACTTCCCGCTCCGAGCCACAAGTTTCTTGGCAAGCCCGGCACAGCGCCGCGCCATCACGGCCGCATCCCACGCAACTTGTCGGCGCCAACAATCCCATCAGTCGCTCAATCACTCTGATCCTCCCTTGCCTTTCATCTGTACGTCGAACTATAATAATACAAAATCGTCAATCGATTAACGTGATTTAACATGGAGACCACATCCAGATGCCGGGTAAACGATCCTCAACCAACGACCAAACCAACGTACTGCAAGATGACTTCCTAGATACACCCGTCGAGGGTGACGAAGACTGGATGGCCGAGGCCGAAGGCCAGCTGGCCGTCGACGTCTACCAAACCAAAGAAAACGTCGTCATCAAGGCGCCCATCGCCGGCGTCACCCCGGACAAGATCGACATCGAGGTAGCCGAAGATGTCGTCACCATCCGTGGCGAGCGCGTCGAAGAGCGCGAAGTCGACCGCGAGCACTACTACGTCCAAGAATGTTACTGGGGTGCCTTCTCTCGCTCGGTCATCCTCCCAACCTCAACCATCGCCGAGAAAGCCGCCGCCAGCCTCAAGGACGGTGTCCTAACCCTCACTATCCCCAAGGTCGCCCAGGACAAAGTTAAGAAAATCAAAGTCAAGCCCGTCTAATCCGGCCAGCGCTTGGCGCAAGTCCGCACTAAGCACTTCGTCGTCCCTACTAAAAAAGACCCCAGTCGGGGTCTTTTTTAGAGCCAAGTCAGCTATCTAAGTAGCTTTATTCAAGGCATTGATCACGAACTGGACCAGCGCAAATGAAATCACCGCCACCACAATACCAACAATCGCGTACAAAATCGTGTTCTTGGCCGCCTCCACATTCTTGGAATCACCGTTCGATACCACGTAACGCAAGCCGCCGATAATCAAGTACAACACCGCTACCGCCCCTACAATAAAGATCAGCGTGTTGGCGATCGTAGCAAACACTCCGTTCGGCGCAAACAAGTTCTCCTTGGCGCTATCCGGCTTGGCACAAGCCGCCCCGTTATCGATCGTCAACGAATCGCTACAGGTCGCCGCCACCGCCGGCCCAGCCACTGCCAGACTGCCTACCCCTATTCCCAACGACAGCACCAGAGCCTGTGCCACCGCCATTACCTTTCTGCCAACAGATTGAATACGCATGAGAAGCTCAGACTCCTTATATAACAATTATAACGCAGCTTTGAGCTGACATTAGCATAAGCACTACCCTAATAGCAAACTACTTGCCGATATTCTTGACCACGAAGTTCACAATCGCATATGACGCAATTGACACCACAATCCCAATCACCGCGTACAAAATCGTATCCTTAGCCGCCGTCGTGGACTTGGGATCGCCGTTGGCGGTCACATACCGCAGTGCCCCCACAATCACCATAATCACCGCCACCGCGCCAACAATAAAAATCAATATATTCGTAATATTGGCAAACAAATGCCCCAATGTCAGCGACTTATTACAATCGCCGCTACAAGCCGCATCAATCCCCGACTGAATCCTACTCGAGGCATCCGCCAGCCACATCAGTCCCGTCATCTTCTCCTCCTTGCTTTAAGTATGCTCAATGCCGGCCAGAATAAACGTCACAATCGCATAGGCCGCGATCGCCACCACCAGGCCAATACAGGCATACAAAATCGTCTCGCGAGCCTTCGTCACGTTAGACGCATTCCCCCGTGAATACACCATCTGGATACCACCAGCCACAATAAACACCACCGACAACATCCCCACCAAAACCATCAGCAGTCTCGTGCCATTAGCCAACGCCTCGCCCAGATTATGAGTCGAGGTCGGCAACCCAATATCGTTTGCCGTAATGTTATATGGTCCCGCCGCCAGCCAATACAACAGTTGCATCTTAAAACCCCGCCGCAATAAATGTTACAATCCCGTACCCAGCTAGCATAATCACGAGCCCCGTTGCCATATTAATCAAAATCTCCTTGGCTCGCTTAATTCGAGCCGGGTCACCATTCGCGGTCACGTAATAAATCGCCGCCACGATAATCACCACTACCGCCACCCCGCCCGCCAGCGCCAGCAAAATCCGAATCGCATTACCCAGCATCACCACCAAATCCGAAATCGTCTGAATCGTCGGCGTCGCCACCGAGCTAGGGTCGTTCAGGTCCCGCACGCAAGTAATATGATCATAAAGACTTGGCAAAAAACCGTTATTAATTCCGCAATCGACCGGTCTGATATTTGGTGCTGCCATCTTAAAAAGCAAAAGCCAAGACATCACTGCAAAATCCCTCCTGGAACCAAGAACGTCAAAATCGCAAACATCATCAGATACAGTAACAAGGCAACAATAGCGTTCTGCAGCCGATCCTTGCCCGCCTTCACCCGCGCCGGATCACCAGCTGATGTTAGATACTGAAAGCCTGCAATCACAATCATAAGCAGTACCACCAAGCCAATAATACCGCTCAAAAGCTTCAAGATATCCTTCAGGAAAAAAATAATTACCCCACCCGTAGCCGGATCGTTCGGCACCGCCCAACCGCCATTACCGGTACATTTCTTGAGCCTAGGGTGAGGCAGCACCAATAGCGCCACACACACCTCTTTGTCGGCCGGCGTCACCGATCCCACCGGACACTTACCATTCGTACCCACAGCACAGCTGGCTCGGGCTATTTGCGGGCTAACCGCTACCCGCCCTCCTACCATATCAAGCCGCCAAGGGGCTATCACAACAGCCACTGCCATAATCACTAGAGCCAATACAATCCGCTTCATTGCCCGCATTGTACCCGATCTACCAGTAAAAAATCAAAATGCTTATGTACATCTCCTTCCAAACCCGCCAAACCCTTTTACAATCCCGTTTAACAAAAATAACAATTACAACCCTAATATTGCAAAAATACAAGTCTCGGACTATAATCCTATCTGAAGCCAACACCAGTAACCCTGGGCAGGCTTAGAACCCTCGGCCACCCGCCGAAAATCCCACAAGCCCCAGAAAGGGGTGGCGCCATGAGCATCACCGCCCACCGACCCCCAGCCGCCGGCCAGACCCAACCCACAAGCTCTGGTTCCGACCCCGGCCGGCCGTCAAAACGCCCCCTTGCGATCGGACTATTCGTCGCGGTCGCCGTCATCGCCGTCATCGTCGCCGTCAGCAACCTTGGTCAGCGACCTGCACCTGTCACGACGCCGACTCCCATGGCCGCTTCGGTCCCACAGGCCCCTCAAGGCCCCCAGCTGACCGACGCGATCGATGTCACCACCGACCTTCAGCGAGGCGGTACCCACACCTACACGCTGCACGCCGTCCCGGGTTCGGACACACCCGGTACCATGCAAGTTCGCCTGACAGTGTACAACGTCACCGATCACAGCTCTCTGGTTGTTGCCAGCTGGCACGCCACCGCTCAAGGCCCCAGCCAACAGTCGCAGCCCATCCAGCTGGCTGCCACCGGCGACTTCTCTGCCGACAGTCAACCTGTCACCCTAGCGGCCGGCTCCTGGACGCTCCAGGTTACGGTCACCATCAACGACCCCGACGTCGCCAATGGGCTCAAGGCGACATTCCTTATCCCTCTGACCGCGTGATCGCGCGCGTCACCCCCACGTCTCCATCCCCCACGGATGGCACAGGTCCTCGATTGTCACGCTCCTCCCACCTGGGAAGATCCGTGTAGTCGGGGACCTCGACATGTCAACAAACTCTTACTGTGACAGAAACTTTGTATCATTATCACGCTAATGCTAAAATGACATCATTATGGTGTTGCGAGGGCTCAGAGGTGTGCTTCTTCGCGTAATGACGACGGCCGTCATTGCGGTTGGCACCGTCGTGACCTTGCCCAGCCCCGCCCAGGCCGCCGGCGAGACCTACACTCTCCAAAGCACCAGCGTCATTATTGGTAGTGGCGGCTCATTCGTAAAAGACGTCACTTTCAACAATCTCGGCGTCAACTTTGGTGCTCAAGAAACCATCTTCAGCGGCCGCGGCAGCTGCACTCGCAACCTTAGCATTACCGGCGTCACCCCCAGTGGCACCGGCTATGTCGGCACCATTAATAAAGTCAGCCGCAGCGGCTCAAGCCACA
>CAYOOH010000079.1:0-4989 GCA_964405545.1 uncultured Candidatus Saccharimonadales bacterium
TCGAAGAAATCGTTCATTCCATTCTCGACGGCTACACCCGCGGTCAAATTCCAGCTTCTGCGACTTAAGACCAAGAAACAAATATCCGGCAGCTCCAGGCAAATGGTCGCATTGCTGACCGTCACTTACTCATGTATGTTCATCGCTTATGGTGGCAATGGCTCGACCCGGCTTTAAGCTCAACGATTTTATATTGACGCTTATTTTCGGCCTCCCCCTCGCCTTTGTGCTGGCCCGGCAAAACGTACTTATCGATAAAGGATCAAACGAAGGCGGAGGGTCTCCTAGGCACGCATCATCTCGGTCTCGACAAGAGCTGTTCACCACTGCAGTCTTTGCTGTCATCGCGCTATTATTCATCACAAGGTGGATTGACATCTCAAGAGGCAACATCAGGAGCGAGCTGATTTGGCTAATCTTGGGCATAGTTTCCGTAGCAGGGGCTTACGGAGCAACAACACTAATCAGTCGACAATCCCGCAATTCATAGCCCCTGGGACGCGTTCTACCCTCTCCGCCCTCCAAAAAAAGAAGAGGCTCCAGATCTGCTGCCATCGCAACAAATCCAGAGCCCCAAATATCCGCTCAGCCATGCCGCCTCCTAGCGGCGAACCGCCTCAACGTACAAGTTATGAGCTAGACTCGGCGTCACTCGGCTCAGCAGACGGCTCATAGGCCACAGTCGGGGATACTCAAGCACGCCCGATAGGACGCTCTGGCCCCAAACCCGCACGTCGCTAAAACCCACCTCTCGCACAAACCGTTTAATCTGCCGAGTACAAAAGGTAAAAACCTCAGGTGCATCCTCGGCCTCGAGTCCGCGCGTGCCATACGCTTCGCTCTCGGCATATTTACCCTGGACCAGGCGCCGAAGCGACCAGCGGCTCAGCACAGAAATCAACAAGACACCACCTGGCCGCAGCACCCTAAACGCTCCGACCAACGTCGCCTTTGTATTAGACGAGTAAGATAAAGTCGTAAACAAGGCCAGGACCGCATCAAACTGCTCAGCCGCCACGCCGCTTAGATCGGCCATATCACCCGTCATGAACAGGCCGGCCGGATATCTTTTTTGAGCAATCTCAATCATAGCCGGCGAGATATCAAACCCTAAATAGCTCCGCATCGTTGTAACTTCCGACGCCAGCCGATAAGCCAGACCAGTGCCACAGCCCAAGTCCAGAATATCGCAATCAGGTGGTAAAAGACGGGCCAGCCGCTCTCTCACCTGTAAGTCTTCGAAGACGCTCCATTGACCGGTATAGAACCCGTCGTAGTGTTGGGCGGCTCGGTCCCAAAACGCCCTCTGCCCGTCTGGCCGAGAGACGCCATGAGCCCTACTCCTTCGCGCGCGTAGCATGATGGTGCCTCTCGGTAGGGGGGCTATACTCGTTTCGATTTTTGGCCTCCAAAAGCCGAAACGCTCTAGCATCGTACCCCAAAACCACTCTCATCGCTACATCGTAAGCTTTATAAAAGTGATTAACAAAAATAACACAAAACCATATTCTCCTTGACCGTCAAGAACAACTGATATTAAGTAGAAAGGTCCCTCGTACCTCAACATCTACCATCCGAAAGGGGACTTGCGTGTTCCGCCGTCTGGAGCAATTTCTCAAGAAGTACGCCCTCGTCGTGGTTATCCTGGCCGTCGGTTGGACGATCGCCACCAGCTGGACTGACTTTGGTCGCATACTCGACGTTATCACCAGCCGTCTTTCGCGACTGATCCCCTTGGGTTTGCTGGCTAGCATTGGCGAAATCCTCTTCATAGGGGGAGCGGCTATCATGGCTCTGTCTCTCGGCAAACACATATTTCGCGGTACTGGTCTCAGTCCCTGGCGCTGGCTCAAAGCCATCTGGGTCGTTCGGGGTCAGGCTACTCTGCTGATTCAGTACCTGTCCACTAGTCGGCTCTTCCGCCTTGGTTTCAACGCAAACTGGATTGGTGCTATTCTCGGCCTCACCGGCCTGCCGCTGCTGATCTTTAGCCTCTGGTTCTTGCCCTGGCCCACCGGCCTCGGCTGGGCGTTGGTAGCCGTGGTCGACATCATCCTTGGCCTAGCGATTCGTGTCGCTGTCCGTCCCATCCGCGCCACTTCTCAGGAAGGATAGTCATGAATCAGCCCACCTCTACTGTCACCGTCCGCCCGGTCCGGCCGGACAGCGCCGACGATCTCGAGAACTATGTAGCCATCCAGCTTGCCTCTTGGGACCCAGTGGCCTGGCCTATGACACCCGATCAAGCTGCCGAGCAAGCGCGCGGCCGGTTCACTGCCTGCCCCGAAGGGCTCCTCCTGGCCTTCAAGGATGGCCACCGGGCCGTCGGTACTACTACCCAAATCCGGGTCAACTACGACTTCGACCACCCTCAAACCTGGGCCGAGGTGACGGCTAACGGCACTTGCGCTAGTCACGATCCCGCCGGGGAGTATTGGTTCGGCGTCGACTTCTCGGCCAAGGGTCACCCCGATGTGGCCGAGCATCTGTTTGCCGCCGCCGCCGATATTGTCGTGGCTACCAACGCCCGAGGTCTCCTGTGGGGTTCGCGTATGCCCGGTTATAGTCGCTTCCTGGCTCGCTCCCATAGTCGCCAGCTGTCGCCGGACGAATATCTTAACCGTTACTCCAACGGTCGCTACGGCGACCCCCAGGTCCAAATGTATGCCGAGGAGTTTCCGGGTACCAAGGTTGTGACCATCGTCCCCAACTACTACCCCGACCCTGAGTCGCTCAATTACGGTGTCCTCATGCGTTGGCTCAATCCCGATTACCGCCCCCCCTGCTAACGGCTAAGCCGCCGCCTTTCAGTCAGGAGTAGTGAAGAACTTTTGCTCACTACTCCTGACAACAACTGCTATAATAGAAACAACTTATGCTTGAGCTTGCTTTCCTCATCGCTGTCTGCCTAGCCAATGTTGGATTGGGCGTGTTCGTTCTGCTTAACAACACCAAGGCTACCCTCAATCGCATTTTCGCTGGTTTTTCCGTTCTGCTGGCCTTTTGGAGTGCTGTCTCGTTCTTCGAAGACGCACATATTAGCCACGCCCTTATCCAGCTGCTGGCTAAGTTTGATTTCATCTCCGGCAGCATCATTCTCTATCTCTTCCTCTGGTTCTGCGCCACCTTTACCGGTATACGAGTCAGAATCCTCCGACTTGTAGCTCTAGCACTGGCCGTAGGAAGCATCCTCTTGACCATTACGGGCCAAATGGTCAGTCTCGATTTCATGCCCAACCGGGTCAAGTTCGTCGAGGGCCTCGGCTATCCCGCCTTTATCATTCTTACCTTGATAACTCTTATTAGTGGCGTTGGCCTGCTCATCTGGGGCCACCACAAGTCGGTTGGTCGCGAGCGCTCGCAGCTACGGTTTGTTAATGTTGGCATCGTCCTTATGTTCGTGGTACTCATTACTACCAATGTCATCTTGCCCAACTTTTTCGATGTCAGTCCGCTCGTTACTCGTCTAGGTATATACGGCATCTTATTCTTCACCGGCTTTAGTGCCTACGCCATGATCAAACACCGCCTCTTTGACATTCGGCTGGTAGTAGCCCGGACCGTTGCTTATGTTCTGTTACTTACTGTTGTCGCAAGCGGCTACGGCGCGGCTATCTATGCTATTAGCCAAGCCTTCTTCCAGGAAACCACCCTGTCCGTCAGCGAAGCCGCTATCTTTATTGCCCTGGCCATCGTGGTGGCCTTCACCTTCCAGCCCCTCCGCCGCTTCTTCGAGAAAATCACCGACGGCATCTTCTTCCGGGATCGCTACGACAGCCAAGTAGTACTTAATAACGTCGGCGGCATCCTGGCTACCGAGCTCTATCTCGAGCCCATTCTCGACCAGTCGCTCCAGGAAATATGCCGCAACCTCCGCATTGCCGGCAGCCGTTTCATCGTACTCGAAGGTACCCAGATCTACCGCCAAGCCAGCTACGGAACCATCACCCACGACCCGTTTACGGCCGACACCGTCAAGCACCTCGGCAGCGGCATCTTGGTGGCCGACGAGCTTGACTCCGGGCGGCTCAAATCCATTCTGATCCACCACGGCATTCGGGTTTCGCTCATGCTCCAGACCCAGGACCAAACCGTCGGCTGCCTCATCCTGGGCGACAAACTCAGCGGCGACATCTACTCCAAGCAAGACCTCGACTTGCTCGAAATCCTGCGCAAAGAACTAGCACTGGCCATCGTCAACGCCAAAGCCTACGAAGAAATCGCCAAATTCAACATCACTCTCCAGGATCAAATCCTCAAAGCAACCGCTCGTCTCCGGGCCGCCAACAAAAATCTCAAAGTCCTAGATAAAGCCAAAGATGAGTTCATCTCCATGGCCTCACACCAGCTCGGCACGCCCCTAACCGCCATCACCGGCTACCTGTCCATGGCCATCGACAACGACAAAAAAGACATGACAGCCGACCAAAAACAATTCATTCAATACGCTCTCGAGGCCTCTGAGCGCATGGGCGCCATGACCTCTGATCTACTCAACGTCTCGCGCCTGTCGGCCGGCCGTTTTGTTGTCCGCCGCGAGACCGCCGATCTGGTCGAAATCGCCCGTCAGGAAATCAACCAGCTCAAGCCCTCGGCCGACCGCAAAGGCCTAGCTCTCAGCCTCATCACCCAGCCCGTGCCGCCAGTCTCGGTCGATATTAGCAAAACCCGCCAGGTCATCATGAACTTCATCGACAACGCCATCTACTACACCGAAACCGGCTCCATTCAGGTCAAAATCGAGCGTCACCACGACGCCATCGCCCTGACCGTCACCGACACCGGTATGGGTGTACCACCGGCCGAAAAAGCCAAACTCTTCACCAAATTCTACCGCGCCGGCAATGCCCGCTCCGTCCGGCCAGACGGCACCGGACTCGGCTTGTACCTGGCCAAGCGCGTCATCGAGGAGCAGGGCGGCTCGCTTATCTTCGAGTCCGAGCTGGGCAAGGGCAGTACCTTTGGTTTCATCATTCCCCTCAAGGCCGA
>CAYOOH010000080.1:0-4964 GCA_964405545.1 uncultured Candidatus Saccharimonadales bacterium
CAGCCGGTCGATCTCCCCTTTGAGGGTCACGATCTGCACACGCGCATCTCTGAGAGCCAACTCCAACCGCTGATTCCTGGTCAATTCGGCCTCGGCCATGGTAGTCGCCTCGCTCACTCCCCGAAGGGTCCGTGGTCGCCTCTAAAAGTTGAGACGAGCTCACAAAACACCGGTCACCAAAACCGCATCCTACGAGCCCGCCTCAACCATCTCTGATTCAAAGAACAATAAACTAGCCGCACCATAACACACCCAACAGATATAGCAAGCAAACAGACCCCGCCAAACCATTGTCGCAACCGCAAAAAAAGTTTCCCAAAAAGAATTTTATCCATAAACACCGTCCTCCAATTCTCCAGATATAGTTCTCTCGGGGCCATCTCCCAGCAACGCCAAATTACGCTCACCTGCCCATATCGCTTGTGCTTGCGGGCATAGGACCCGAAGCGATACGCTAGTTGTAAGATCCGCCAGCATAAGAGGTTTGGAAGTATGCTCAGTCAGCAAATCGCCGACAAAATCCGCGCCAAAGTCAGTGCCCTGGTCAGTCAGGAGCTGCGGCTCACCGACGCCGGGGGCCAGCCATTGTCCCACACCTCCAGCCTCAAACCCGAACCAGTCGACCTAACGCAGGTCCCCTGGGCTATCCCGTTTGCCTACGGTGGCAACATCGTCGGCTACATCGTGCTCGAAACCGAGATGCCCAACCACGAAGAAATTGCGCCGCTCATCCGCTCCATCGCCGAGCTGGTAATGCACCAATCGCTCGTGCTTGAGCAGATTCCCCGCCAAGACGAGCGTCTCGACAAATTCATCTACGACCTGCTCAACCAGCCCCAACCCGAATGGTCGCTGCTGGCTGCCGAGGCTCGCCTGTTCGACATCGAGCTCGACCGCCCGCGCATCGCTATCGTTATCCAAATTGACGACCCCACCCTCACCGCCCGCTTCCAAGACCCCACCGGCGACCGCGAGGTCCGCCTCACACGCTACAAGTTCGGCATCAATCGCGCCCTCGACTCGTTCTACACTTCCAGCCGGGCCAACGTGGTTAGCTATCTCGGTGGCACATCGTTTTGCATTCTCAAAGACCTGCTAGCGGCCGACGACGCCGACCTACCCGCCGCCCTCGAGAGTTTCAAAAAGAGTCTAGGAGTCATCTACGGCATCTTAAAGAGCGAACTCAAGCTCCCAGCCACTGTCGGGGTCGGCAACTACCACCCCGGGCTCGAGGGCTTGCGACAGAGCTATCACGAAGCCATCTCGGCCATCGAGTTGGGCGCCCAAACCTGGGATGTCGACCGCATCTACCACATCGACGATTTCGGCGTGGTAGCGCCACTGCTGTCCGGCGTCGACGAGAATAATATTTACTTCTCCCGGGAGCTCCTCGACCGCCTCGGCGAAAACCATGAGATCATTCAGACCCTGGAGGCATTCTTTAACTTCGATATGTCCCTCACCCGCACCGCCGAGATGCTCAAAATCCACCGCAATACCCTGGTTTACCGGCTCGATCGCATCACCGAAACCCTCGGCCTCGACCCGCGAGCCTTCGACGACGCCGTGCAAATCAAGCTGGCTATCCTCTATAACCGCTTCGTGGAGCCGCCTCATGCAGCTTAATACCACCCTCGCCAAGCAGATTGCCACTAAGGCCAACCAGGTCCTCAAACGCAATATCCTCATAGCCAACCTTTCCGGGCAGCTCCTGGCCGGGGGCTCAACCACGCGCACCTTCGTCCCCGAAGCTCTCAGCGCGGCCCAAACCGGCCACGCGCTCACCGCCGACTTTGAAGACCACCAAACCAAATGGTGGCCCTTCGTCTATGAGGAGCAGACCATCGCCATCTTTGGCCTGCCCTTAGACAGCGGCCCCATCACCCAAGAAGCCATGACGCTGCTCCAAGGCCTCGCCGAGGTTATTGTTTACCAGCACTTCCTGCTCGACAAAATCCAATCGGCCGAACGCGTGCGGGCCGACTTCATCAAACACGCCCTCACCGCCCCCACCGTCGACGCCGCCGATATTTACCGCCAAGCCGACATCCTCCAGCTCCACCTGCGCGCGCCCCAAGCCGTCATCCTAATCCACGTCGATGGGCTCGAAAACGACGTCCGCGGCCGCCACAACCAGCTCTCCACCGAAGAGCAGCAGCTCCAACTCGACTCCGTCGCGGAAGGCGTTAACGCGCACATCCGTGAAGGCTTCAAGAACCTCCAAGACAACCTGGTAGCTTACCTCGGCGACGACCTCTTTATCCTCCTCAAGGGCATTAGCGGCGAATCGCTCACCACGCTCAACACCATTCGCTTCATGAACGAGAAGGGTGAGCTCGCTCTCGACACCATGGGCCGGCTCGACCTCGGGCACCCGGTCACTGTCGGCGTTGGGCAATATTACCCGGATCTCGGAGGCCTGCGCAAAAGCTACCAGGATGCCAAGCTGGCCTTAGAGGTCGGTTCAAAAGTCTGGCAACTCGGGCGTGTCTACCATATTAAGTACGTCGGCATGTTTATCACCCTCGCCAACACCACCCAAGACCGCAAAGCGGAGCTAGCACACCAGATCCTCTCGCCATTACTGCGCGACGAGCAGCTCTTCAAAACCGTCCAGGTCTTCCTCTCTAGCGGCCTTAACCTCACCGACGCGGCCGAGAAACTCCACATTCACCGCAACACCCTCATCTACCGCCTCGACAAAACCAAGAAACTTGTTGGTCTCGACCCCCGGCATTTCGACGATGCCCTCCAAATCAAACTCGGCCTCATGTTCTACCAAGACCCGGCAGCCACCAGATAACCTCAAATTACTAGCGACCACAAAATTTACTCAGGCTATTTGAGGCTAAATCAGTCTATATTACAAGTTGCACAGGAGTTTTCGTTGTATTTTTTGTAACATATAGCCTTTGACACTTTCGTCCAACAAGACTAATTTTAGTACTATCAAATGCCTTCAAAAATTTTCAAAAACTAAAGGTCACATCCGGGAAAGTAATTGAGGTAGAGATGAAAAAAGAGGACCCCGACCGGCACGAGTTCTTCTACATGGAGCTCCCACAAACAGACTACTTAGACGATATCGAAATTCAAGACGAATATGAAGAGCCCGTCGACCAAAGCTTTCTTAGCGACGAGGAAGTGCGCAAACTTGCAGCCGATTCGCTTCGCACCACAAATCAAGACCCGCCTAGACCCCCATTGGCCGACGAGCATAACTTACTTTCCCAGGGTACTACCACATCATAAAAATCCAGAAACAACCGCCGCAAGCGGTTTTTTTGTGTATTGACTGTTCGGTTTTTATTCGGTATCTTGTTTAGCGGAGGGTGCTAAGGAATTCACATCAAAGGAGTGTCCCATGGCAGAAACGATCGAACATTTACGAATATATAAATCCGCGCGCGCGTTGGAAGACCAAGTGTACGAGCTCGTCAAACAGCTACCGGCTGACCATTTCTATGGGTTAGGCAACAACTTGCGCCGGTCTAGTGCCGCCGTGTCGCACCACATTATGGGAGCCCACCGCCTCTTTAGCTACCGGCTCAAGCTCGACGAGCTAGCCGCCATGCGCCGCGAAGCCGAGGCCGCCCAAAAACAGCTCGAGAGCGCCCGTGATTTTGGCGCCACCGATGAACTCATCAGCGAGTACACCGGCGTCATTAAGCAGTCCTGGGGCCTCACGAACTGGCTAAAGGCCAAGCTTTAGGAGAAACAAGAAAAGGCCGAGGTCGCCGCCAAAGAGCAACTGGCCGCTGTTGCCTCATAGCCTCTCGCCAACACCAAACAGGAACGTCGCCGAACGCTCTTGTTTGGTGTTGGCAGCCCACCAGGCAAAGACTCCCTAATTGAGCCAATTTATCTTGCGATTTTGCACCTGTCTGTATGTCTGTTGTAGTCATAATTACAACAATATCAGAATCTCCAACCTCAATCAAAATACCGAACTGTGCCAAACGGCACTTTATCCTTCATGGGGTTCTTAGATCGCACCACTGCCGCCGGCGCAATCGTCAACTCACCATAGCGGTCATTTAGGTCATTGGTCGCTGCCTCAATTCGGTCCGCGCGCGCGTCTTCGCTCTCGTACAAAAATAGTTGTTCAGCGCGAGCCGACTCCACTTCGTACGCCGTAATTGCGAGTGACGCCAATGTCTTGCCGGCCGGGCTGTGGCCAAACAGTTCCATCGCGCGCCCATAGAGCTGGTCACCCCGCCGTACCGCCACCTTGTACATCTTGCGCTCGTGCCAACCCCGACCCCGCCACCCGTAAAACGACCGGCTCCCGCCATCATCCCCCACTTCCGGCGCGTAACCAAACTGCAAAGCCAACCCGCGCGCCGCCAAGTTGTTTAGCCGCAGCCGCCGCGCAACCTTCACGCATGCCTTGTATAGCAAAGTAGCTATCTCCTCCGGATCCGACGTTCGGTGTTCAAGAACATAACTCCGCCCCACCGTTCTAACCCGGTCTTGCACCTCATCCGTCTCATAGCCGCGCAACTTCAAATACCAGTAGTGCCCTACAATGCTCCGAAACACCTGTTTAGTTAAAACCACCTCCGGCGCGCGAAAGAATTCCAATGTCGTAAAAATCCCCGCTTCGTTAAGACGTATCCGGTTACGCTCTTTGATATAAGGCAGTTCCGTGAGATTCATCATGCTATACACCACCTCAAGGTTGTCCCCATCAATCACATATAGCCCGTCCGGTTTCATGAACCCGGCCGCCACTTTAGCTAGCCAACGGTTTTGCCCAACCCCCACGTTTACCGTCATGTAGTCGCCCACCTCATCGCGCACCCGCTGCTTAATTTCGCGGCCAATGTCTTCCAGCCGCCGACCCTTCAGCAAATTCCGCATCCCCCGAAAATCAATCACCCCCTCATCCACGGATTTCATGTAAGCCACCGGCGAATAGCTCTCAAAAATCTCGCGCATCAGGCGGTTCACATGCTAGATCC
>CAYOOH010000081.1:0-4865 GCA_964405545.1 uncultured Candidatus Saccharimonadales bacterium
GCCAAGTTATGACCGGCGCCGATCTCTTCCGCCTATTTGACACCTACGGCTTCCCCTTCGAACTGTCACTCGAAGAAGCCCACCGTTTTGGCATTACCGTTGACCCCGACTGGCGCCACGACTTCGACCGCCTCCTCGCTCAGCAAAAAGACCGCTCCCGCACCGCCACCGCCGGCCAATTCAAAGGCGGCCTGGCCGACCACTCCGACATGTCCATCAAATACCACACCGCCACCCACCTTGGCTACAAGGCTCTGCGCCTGGTCCTGGGCGACCACGTCATCCAGCGCGGCTCCAACATCACCCCCGACCGCCTGCGCTTCGACTTTTCTCACCCCGACAAACTAACCCCCGACCAAATCGCCCAAGTTGAGCAAATCGTCAACGACGCCATCGCCGCTGATCTTCCCATGTCCTTCCGCGAAATCCCGACCGACCAAGCCTTCCGCGAAGGCGCCCTCGGAGCCTTTGGTGACAAATACGGTGACACCGTCAAAGTCTACACTGCCGGCGATCCCGACGGCGACTGGTTTAGCAAAGAAATCTGCGGCGGCCCCCACGTCACTCACACCGGCGCCCTGGCCGACCCGGATGAGGGCTCGACCAAGCCCAAGCGCTACCGCATCAAAAAAGAAGAATCCAGCTCCGCCGGCATCCGCCGCATCAAGGCCGTCCTCGAGTAAAAACTGCGCCGTCTCGCCGACCCATCCGCCCCACCAAAAAATAAAATAAATCCGTTGATACCGGCCGGGCCACAGGATAAGCCCGGCCGGCGGTAGTTGGTTGAGCAGATGCACTAAGCATCCACCAATTCGTTTGTGCGCCTCTCGCGAAGAGCGGCAGCCAGATCGTACTCAGGATCGAGATCTCGAGTATCGCGAGGATCCGCGGGTGTATAGGTGAACAGTTCAGTCGTAGTATGGTTCCAATCCGGACCCCATGGCATTACGGCCTTGGGCGGTTTCATGCCCTTCTGTTCCATTCGCGGCGGATCATACCGCCACATTCGACCCCACCACCCCAGCTGTTGCTTGGGTGGGTCGGGACTCCAGGCTCGAAAGCCATCGATAATGCGCTTGCAATCTTCCCAGCGCCGATATAGCCAGCGCGTCAGCCAGAGGCCGGCGACCGGCTTGTACTTGGGTAGCGGATCTGGCAGTTTGGATAGCCAGGCCTTATGTCGGCGATTGATCTCTCGCCGCAGTCGTCGTTCGCGCTTGGCGCGTCGCGCCTCACGGCGAATGATCAGGAAGGCACACGGCACGATCAGGATGGCCAACACGACCAACACCGATCCCACCCAGACAGACCAGTCAGGTACTGGCCATGGAGCGACGATCTTGGATGTCTGGTAGTAATGGTGGAGCCATACCACCGCGGTAACCATGATTGCCAGGGCCACCACCACGTTAGCGGCCACGAACCCCCGGTACACCCGGGTCAGAACGCGGTTGTTCAGGTGCAGAATGCTCTTCACGATATCCTCCTTCAAGGAATCGGGCCGGAGTATCACCCTTGTGACACTCGAGAACGGCCACTCCACATAATCCATCTATTAGTCAAAAAAGTCAAATTTTTGCCACCCAACTCTAAAAAAACGGCAAAGGCCGGTCTTTATCAAGACCGGCCCTGTCCGTGTTGCATTATCCCGTCGCCTCTGGCAATCGGGTTGTACTATTGGTGAACGGTGTCAACGAGCGACACCGACCAGCGGGGAAGTTGCGGTCGTGATCCGCAAAAACAAAGTCCCAAAACAAAACAGGACCTCTGGCGATTCGACGACCGAAACAAAAATGTTAAGAGGTGGGTATTGTCGTGAATGACGCCGGGGCTTGCTCTTGGGAGCCGAAAGCACGGAGCTCTCGTTACCCTGCGACACGACATTTCGTATCTGTACTTACAACACGAACGTGTCAAATTAAACCACACTTACCGATAGAATACAAGGCCGGCTTTGAACCCCCAGATTTTTTAGCCCCAGACGCTACAGCCTCGGCACAAAACCGCCCAAACAAACCTCTCCCGCTCCAACCATAACTTTGATATACTATCCACAAAGAGGTGGAGATATCATGTCGGCTGCAGCCAGAGCCGCTCATACAATTCGTGAACTCGGCCCAGTGTTCCTCGTTACCCTAGCGGTTGTCGTTGTGGCTACCTTGGCCGGTGCCGCCATCAGCCGCCGCTCGCCCATCGACGCCGAGCAGGTCAGTGCTCCGGCGATCCAGGCTACAGCTGGCCCCCTTGATGCAAGCGGGCAACCCACTCAGATCGTCGCTATCCCCAGCTGGGGTGTCGCCGCCACTCTGCCGCTCGCCACCGACTTACCCCTTGTTAGCTATGTCAACCATGGAGACGTTAGTCTTGGCCTCGCCACCACCGATCTGGCCGCCCTCGGACCAGCCTGCACTGCTGCTCGCGACGCCCTTGGTCTGCTCAGCCGAGTCAGCCACGGCGCCAGCCCTCTGCCGATTCCCAAAGGTGCCATAAGCTACGTTCTCACCACCATCGACGGCTACGATTATCGCTACCAAACGGCCCAAACCGCCTGCACCAACACCGAGGCCGGCCACGCTCTGGTTAACCGCCAAACCTCCATCCTCCGCGAGGCTCTCAGCTCCCTGGCACCTCTAGCGCGCTAGCCGCAAGCCAACGTCATAAGGTCCAATAATGCCCTAGCGCCTGGATACCCGCCCTCCTTCTGTCGCACTCAAGTGGTATACTTATCTCAGTATGAAACTATCAATCGTCGTTGCCGCCACCTTTGGGGTAGGCCTCGGCGCCTCTCTTTTTCTTAATTACTACCAGCACCAACAGGCCGACCAAGACAAGCGCCTGCTCAAGGGCCAAATCACCGACCTCACCTACCAGGTCGTTCAAGACCGTGCCAACGCCAACTCTCCCAGTCCCAACCCTTCCGGCACTCCGGCAACCTCACCATCCGCTACCGCTCCGCCGTCGCCCTCAGCCAGTCCTGTCCTGGGTGCTCAGGCTCCGGCGCCTGCCACTGCTACCACCAAGCAACGCGTTCACCTGCGGGCGGCCGCCTCAGCCACCAGCCAGGACCTCGGTTGGGTTGAGGCCAACACTGCCGTCACCCTTGGCTCATTCGCCAATGCCAATTGGCAAGAGGTTACGGTTACCACTCGCCATGGCTACATTGCCAAGACCTATCTCCGCTACTAACCTGCTATAATCATCCCTATGATTGATTCCAACCGCAACGTTGTCGTTATGCTCTGGATAGTCGTGGCCGTGTTGGTGCTCGGTGGGGGCGCGATCGGTTATTTATTGCTCAACAAAACCGACCAGCTCACCCAAACCAACGACGAGCTCAACGGTAACGTCAGCAGCCTACGCGAACAGCTTCGTCAAGCCAAGCTTTCTCCCAGCCCGTCTGTTACTCCTAGCCCCACTACCTCGCCTACTACCACCCCTTCGATTACCCCAAGTCCCACTGCTTCGCCCCACTCTTCTCATTGACATAATATAATTATATGATATAGTTTAATAGTCTCTCATCTCCTGTCCCAAGGAGTTATTGTGGCACCAAAAACCATAAATGGCCCCAAGGCCACTCGTCAGGCCCGCCTCCGCCAAGAGCTGCTCGACTACCTCGACGGCCTCTTTTCGGGCGATACCACCACCTCCGTCTACGGAGTCCTGGCAGGTGTCGCCCTATCCAACGGCAACAGCCTGGCCGAGGTAGCCGACCAGACCCTCAAGCGCTACCTGGAGACCCGGTTGCGACCATCCGGTGGTCGCCACAGCCTTATCAATGCCTGCGGTGATGCCGGAGGTAACAACCGGGCGGAGCTCGCCTTGGCTGCCCTCAAGCGCTACCTCGGCGCCCACCCCGAACTTCGGGTCGGGCAGGCTCTCGTCCAGATTCGGGGCGGCATCCTTGAGCCCTCTAACCGCGAGATCGTCAGCCGGGTCAAGCTGCTTCTGTCCGGCCCGACTGCCTAAGCTAGCGGGGTGACCAGTCTACTCTGGTCGCCCCGCTTTTGCTATTCATATCTATGCTCCTGTGACCATAAGCGTTACAATCAAATCACTAAGAGCTCATCCATGGCTGTCAAACTGCTCGAAAAATTTGTCCGAATCCATGCCAAGCCGGTCGGTCCCCGACACCTCGTTGCCCTCGATATCGGCACTGAGTTCGTCAAAGCCCTCATCGGTCGCGTCAACGGCGACACCGTCGAGATCATGGGCGTCGGCCGCCAGCGCCAGCGCCTCACCGACATGTCCTCTGGCGCCGTCACCGACATCGCCGGCGTCGTGGCCAACTGTGACGCCGCCCTCAAAATGGCCGAGAAAATGTCCGGCGTCGTTGCCAAGGACGTCGTCATCGGCATCGCCGGCGAACTCGTCAAAGGCGCCTCCACCATCGTCCGTTACAAGCGTGCGGCACCCTCCGATCCCATCGACATGACCGAGCTGCGCAAAATCCTCGACCGTGTCCAATACCGGGCCTTTGAGCGCGCCCGCGAACAACTCACCTGGGAAACCGGTCAAAAAGATCTCGAAGTCAAACTTGTCAACACCGCCATCACCGACGTCCAGATTGATGGTTATCGTGTCACCAACCCCATCGGCTTCCAAGGCCGCGATGTCTCCATTCAGCTCTTTAACGCCTTTGCGCCCATGGTCCATCTCGGCGCCCTCCAAACCGTCGCCTCCGACCTCGATCTCAATCTCATCAACATCGCCGCCGAGCCCTTTGCCGTCGCCAAGTCTGTCGGCGGCCAAGATTCCGGCGAATTCTCCGCCATCTTCATTGACATCGGCGGCGGCACTACCGACATCGCCCTGGTTAACAATGGGGGAGTCGAAGGCACCAAAATGTTTGCCATCGGCGGCCG
>CAYOOH010000082.1:0-4816 GCA_964405545.1 uncultured Candidatus Saccharimonadales bacterium
GATGGGTCGCCGTATGATGATTCGACGGTCCAGACGGTGCTAGCGCGATTAGATGAGGCGGGGTCGGGGGCGCCAGCGGTGATGGCGGAGGAGATTATTCGACAGGAGGGATTTGGCAAGGGAGCGGCTATGCAGCGGTTGTTGAATGTGCTGGTGAGGTTTGGGGATGTGGAGGAAGCAAGGCGGTATTTTGCCATGTTGAGTGAGCAGGGGTTTTATGATCCGGAGGCAGAGGCGGTGACGCTGGCAACGATTCATGCCAGTAAGGGATTGGAGTTTGGCCATGTGTTTGTGGTGGGGGTAGAGGAGGGCGGTTTGCCGCATGATCGGGCAGAGATGGCCGAGGAACGGCGATTGTTTTATGTAGCGGTAACGCGGGCTCGAGAACGGCTTGATATTTTGTATAGCCGGAGTAGGAGTGGTACGGCGGTACGGCGGTCGCGGTTTGTAACCGAGGTGGTGGGACCGGGGGTGGAACAGCTCGAGGATCCGGGTATGGCAGTACAGGTGCGGCGGGAGAGGGCGGTGCAGGCCAAGCGGGCTCAGGGGCAGTTGTTTTAGCTCTAGGGTTCTTGGGGAAGGTGCGGTGGGTCGAGTTGGGGATTTTGGTGATCAAAAGGGGACGGGGATGGTAGACTTAAGGATAAGTATTATGTCAGCAGTTGATGTACATAAATGGCTTCGGATGGATTTGTCGCAGCGGCAGGAGTTGGTGCGGCGGTTTTTTTCGACTAATGATACGGAGCTGGCCAAGGCTTTTTTGTCACTGGTGAAGGCTAGCCGAAGTTATGGTATTTATGCCAGTATTGGCCCCAATTATCAGTATGCAGTGTTTGGACGGGATTCGATTGAGGTGGCAGAGGACTTATTGGAAACGCAGCCGGGTTTGGCGAGAGAGATTATTTTGGTACTGTCGCACTTGCAGGGGACGCGGCTGAATTTGATTTCGGAAGAGGAGCGAGGCAAGATTCACCATGAGTATCGAGCCCGGTATCTGGGCGGTTCGGAGGTGCCAAAGGCGGCTCAGACGGTGTTGGATGTGCTCAAGACGCAATGGGGCGGGTCGGAGGATGAGCTTTTGTATTATGGTTCTTTTGATGCGACGCCGTTGTTTATTCGTTTGGTCCATCGGTATTGCCGGCAGGAGGGAGTGGAGATTCTAGACCAGGTAGTGGTCGGTCGGGATAAGGCGGAGCGGACGGTGCGGGAGCATGTTCGGATGGCGGCGATGTGGCTGACGGATAAGGTAACGGCCTCGCCGTGGCGGCTGTTTGAGTATCGGCGTCTTAATCCGGAGGGGCTGTTTAATCAAGGTTGGGAGGACTCTAAGGTCGCTTATTTGCACGCTGACGGGACGTTGGTGAATGCTGATAGCGGGGTGGCGGCGGTAGAGCTGCAGGGATACGCCTATGACGCCTTGCGGGCAGCGGCGGAGCTTGTGGCAGAGGACGACGAGGAGGCGGAGGCGTGGCGGCATCTGGCCAGTATTTTGCGTGACAATACACTTGAGCTGTTATGGATGGAAGATGAGCAGTATTTTGCTTTGGGATTGGATCGGGATGACGACGGCAAGACGCGGCAGATTCGGACACTCAATGCCGACGCGGCCTTGTTGCTTGATACGGATATGCTGAGTTTGCTGCCGCGGCATCAGGCGTGGCCGTATATTGAAGGCATTGTGCGTAAATTGTTTAGTGCTGATTTTGTGACGCCGGTGGGATTTCGGTTGCGGGCGCTGCGCCATGCTCAGTTGGTATCGTTTGCCGACTATCACGGCAGTTTGGTGTCATGGCCCAAGGAGACGCATGATGTTGCCAAGGGGCTGCATCGCCATGGATTTTATACGTTGGCGCACTTGCTGGAGGCGAGTATTTTGCAGGCAGTGGGAAAGGCGGGGGAGTTTTATGAATTCTTCTTGGTGGATGTCCATGGTCGGCCTAAATATCACTATCGGATTGAGAACCCGGATGAACCGAGTTTCCACGATTTTGGGGCGGCGGATACGCCGGAACCTGGTCAGGCTTGGACGATTTCGGCGGTCTTGAGTATTGTTCGTCACTGGCATAATCCGCAGGCTGAGGTGCCGGTGGAGGGCGAAGTGCGTAGCCTGGAGCAGCAGCTCCTGAAGAAACCGCGGGTGGTGGCCTTGGCTGAGCAGGCGCGAGCAGAGGGCGGGCTGAGGTAGGCGGAGATGGGGCCGGACGCACCGGCCTGCTGGCGAGGGTTGGAAAATGACCGCGCAGGCTGGCGGCGGTGCGAGAGGTGCAGGTGGTAACCGGGTACGAGAGGGTGTGGTATACTTAGGTCGATTTTAGGCTGGAGAAATGTGCCGTGAGCCAAGCTCGATTGAGAGTAGCAATGATTGCGCCGCCGTGGCTGCCAGTGCCGCCAGATGGATATGGTGGCATTGAGAATGTGATTGACGCGCTGGTGCCGGCTTTGCTTAAGCGAGGGGTGGAGGTGGAACTGTTTACGGTCGGGGAGTCGACCGTTAAGGCTACCAAGCGGCATTGGCTATACGATAGGGGTCAGTATGAGCATATTCATAAGCCACAGTATGATACGTTGCCGATTTCGGCGGCCCATGTAGTATTCGCCTTGAATGCGATTCGTCGTGACGGCGGTTTTGATGTGATTCATGACCATAATTGGTTTTCGGGGCCGTTGGCGTTAGCCTATACCGGGTCGGAGGTGCCACCGGTGGTGCATACGATTCATAACCCGCCATTTAGCACGCCGGATCGGGTGGAGCAGGGAACGCCGGATAATTTGCCGATGTGGCGGGAGTTTGCCAGCTCGGACAAGCTGTATTTGGTGGCGATTTCGGAGGCCCTGAAGGCGGCGGCACCGGCGGAACTGGCGGGTCGGATGCTGGGTACGGTACATAATGCCGTCGATGTGGAGCTGTTTCCGTTTGAATCGGTCAAGGACGAATATTTTATTACGTTGGCGCGGTTTCATCCGGATAAGGGCCAGGATATTGCGGTCCGGATTTGTGCCGAACTGGGGTTAATCTTGCGATTGGCTGGACGGGTGGGTGATATCTCGAGCCATCAGAGGCTGATGCTGGAGCTGGCAAACCCTTTGAGCCCGTATCGGGGGTTGACAGAGTTTCGGTATTATAGCGATCAGATTTTTCCGTATTTGTTTAGCGGCAAGATTTCACATATTGGTGAGGTAGCGGGTCAAAAGAAGTTTGAGTTTATTAGCAAGGCCAAGGCGTTGTTGTTTCCGATTCAATGGGACGAGCCGTTTGGTATGGCACCGATTGAGGCATTGGCCTGTGGGACGCCGGTGGTGACGATGAATCGGGGGGCGATGCCGGAGATTATTGAGCACGGCGTGAACGGGTTTTTGGCTAATGATGAAGATGAATTTCGAGAGTATGTGATGCGGGTGGGTGAGCTGGATCCGGCGGCTTGTCGGCGGTCGGTGGAGGAGAAATTCTCGGCTAACCGAATGGCGGAGCGATATATTGAGCGGTATCGAGAGGCGATTGCGCGTACCCCGAGGTAGTTTTTCGTTGGTTGCTGGCAATCGGCGGGGCAACAGACCACCGCTGTAACTGACGTTAGGGTGCTAGTGCTTAGAGGAAGTCGTCGATGGTGGCGATGAGCTGATTGGGGGTAAAATACTCGGATTTGACCAGGTATTTGACGGCACCGAGGCGAAGGGCGGCTTGTTGTTGATCTTCGAGGTCGACATTGCTAAAGACGATGATTTTGGTATTGGGGTGACTTTTGGGGTCGAAGGCTTCGAGAAATTCGAGGCCGTTGAGCTTGGGTAGGAGGAGGTCTAAGAGGATGAGGTCGGGTTTGCGTTCGAGGGCCAGTTTAAGGCCGGCTTGACCGTCGGTGGCTGATAGAACCTCGAGGTCTTTGCGCTCGAACACTTCTTGATAGATACGCTGGAAAATAGCTTGATCTTCGATGATGAGGATTGTTGACATTATGCGGGTCCTTTGTGCATTGGTATTATATAACTCTTATGCTTGGGGAAACAGCGGTTGTTGACTTAGATCCGAAAGAGTTTATCTTGGACACTAAAACGGCCGGGAAGCAGTGCTTTCCGGCCGTAAATTGCGGGGTCTCGTCGTGGGCCAAGAATGAGCCCCCGGGTATTTAACTCGGGGGCTTGGTTGGTTTAGGCCGTTAAGGTCGCTAGATCGTATTCGATGACGGGCCGGCCGACCTGTTTGAAGGCGGCGGTCTCGGCTAGAGATAGCGGTCCGCCGCCGATGCGGACAAGAACGTGGATGGTAGCCAGGAAGATGGGGCTGTCGTCGCCTCGCCGACCAACGACGATGATTCGTTCGTCGACGGGAAAGAGCGGGTCCTGTCGGTGGAGTCGGTATTCGAGGGTGACGCCGGCGGTGCGCCAGCCGCGGCGCGCTGCTTCTTCGTAGCCGAGTCGGGGTACGCCCAGATTGGTTAATCCGGAAACGACGGTGATCGTAGCCTGCGGGTATCTGCCGACAACGGTGTCAAAGGCTTGCCGGATAAGCCTTAGGGCTTGGGTTTGGTCAAAGGGTTGTGTGCTATAGCCCACAACGCCAACACGGAGCGTGGTGACCATGGGGCCTCCCTGGCCGGTGGACAACAGTTTTTTTGCGCGAGGGCGCATCCGAACTGATATATAAAAACATATATTTGCTTTGGGATCTAGATGGTGGGTGATTTGTGCGGTGAGGGCTGGTTTTTGTGGCGAGGGCGATGGCATTAAAAAGAGCCGTGACGGCTCTTTTTAATGGTGATAATTGCTTGGTGGAGATGACAGGATTCGAACCTGCGACATCCTGCTTGCAAAGCAGGCGCTC
>CAYOOH010000083.1:0-4805 GCA_964405545.1 uncultured Candidatus Saccharimonadales bacterium
CCCCCAAAAAAAACCGCCCCCACCAGCTACAAAACACCGCCCGCTCGCTAACAAACACCCCACCCATCCCGCATCCCTACTGAACAATAAAGTCAAAATACATCCCCGGATCATTCAGCCAGGTCAGCCCCTCCGCCACCAAGTTAAACGCTTCGCTCATATGGCCGGTATAAGCCGGCGCTGTCACAACAAAACTAAACGTCCCGTTCGCTCCCGGCGCCACACTAGCCTCGGCCATAACGGCTGGCCGCACCGAATCCGCCCAGCTCGGTGCATAAAACCGGCTGCCCCGGTTGCGTGGCGCATTCGTACCCAACTTCATCACAAATGGTCCGTTATTAAGCCATGTCGCCGTCCCCGTATTCTTGGCCACCAACGTTACCGTCTCCGAGCCCAACGGCGCAATCAAAGTATTGCCATTGCTATACGACTGTGACACCACCTGCCAGCTATAACTCCCACCTACCCTAAAGGTAAAGTACATACCGGGGTCATTAAACCAAGCCGCTCCTTCTGCCACCAGACTAAACCCCTCGTGATACTCGCCGCTCCCGCCCGGCGCATTCACCCGGAACGTAAACGTTCCGTTCGCTCCCGGCGCCACACTAGCCTCGGCCAGGCCAGCCGGCCGGTCTCGCGCTAGCCACGACCCGTCATAAAACAGGCTGTTCGTCCGGCCTGTTGGCTGACTCGTCCCAAGCCGGATCGGGAACGAGTCCGGGTTGCTGCGGTACCACGTTACATTGCTAGTGTTCTTAGCTACTACCGTCACCGTCTGCGATTGGCCCGGGCTGACGTTCAAGCTTGTACTATAACTCTGGGATACAATCTGCCAGCTGTAAGTGGCCGGCACTACCGTAATCGTAAACGTCACCGGTGTATTAACCCACGCCACCCCCTCTGCCACCGGCGCAACCACCTCCGTATAGGTGCCGGTGGCCATAGGCGCCCGTAACCGGACATTAAACGTCGCGTCATGACTCGGCGCCACGCTGGCTTCGTTCATGACCGAGATGCGATTATCGCCCGTCCAGGTCGAGGCTTTAAACCGGCTCGATCCTCGTCCCAGGGGACCGGCTAGCCCCAGCTTAACCGGCGCTGGCCCACTATTGCTCCACGTAGCCGTACCAATGTTGGTATAAGTCAACGTCTGATCCTGGTAGCTACCCGCCGGTATGGCCAGACTATAGCCAGTTGTGCCAGTCGTTGCGGTATAAGGCCCAATCACCTGGACCGACTTTGTCAAAGTGGCCGAGCTGTCCATCCATGTCCAGCCCTCAACCACCGGCCTAAAACCATCACTAAACACCTGGCCACTGGTGATCGGGGCATGAGCCACGAACGTAAACGTCCCGTTCGCTCCCGGCGCCACCGTCGTCTCATTTACCCGCGCTGCTCGCGTTGGACTCTCCCATGACGAGTCGGCAAACACATTAGCGTGAACGGCCGTCCCCAGCTAAAACGTCGCTCACCCCGTCTTCCACCACCTCACATTACCGCAGTTTTTGAGTCTCAACGTCACGCTCTGGGTCGCGCCCGAGTTCATCGAAGTCGGAAAAGTATCCGACACCACCTCAGCCCCATACGTCGCCGGGGTCACCGTAAAGCCAAAGTACATTCCCAGATCCGGAAACCAAGCCGCCCCCTCCGCTACCAGATTAAACCGCTCCTGATACGTCCCCGGTCCCGGCGCCTGGACCACAAAACTAAACGTCCCGTTCGCTCCCGGCGCCACACTGGACTCGGTCAAATCAGCCGCCCGCACCGGTCCCGACCACGACGGATCATAAAAAGCGCTGCCCCGGTCCTGTGGTCCATTCGTACCCAGCCGTACCGGGTGAGCGCCACTGTTCGTCCAGGTAATCGTCCCCGTATTCTTAGCCACCAGTGTAATAGTTTCTTTATCCGTCGCTCCGATCTGGGTCGAGCCCTTGCTATACGACTGCGACACGATTTGCCAGCCGTACCGCGGTACAATCACCGACCCAAACCAGTTCTCAAAAATCCCCGGCAGCGCCTGCCCCAGATGCGGCGTGTAACGATAAAACGCCGCCGTCGCCCCCGTTTCCATCAAAACCGACTGGCCGTCAATCGTCCAATAACCATCGCGATAAATATTGCTGCAGGTCGAACAACCCTTCCGATTACCCGTCGTCCATGGTCCGTCGTACACAATCGAGCCATTGTCGCCCCACTCAACGTTGCCGTTGGCCCGCTCTTTGTTGAACTTAAGCTGCCAGGCTCCTTTCATGACCTGTTGGTGAAATCCCGCGTAAGCGGCCGTCGGACACGGCTGCCCTTCAAAACACCCCTGCCCCATGGCTTTATTCCGCACATCCACCGACCCGTCAGAACAGTTCGTCCGCGTAATCAACGTCTGCTCTTTTTGCAGCGTGGCCAGGATTACCTGCGGGTTTAGGTCATTATAATGAGCCGCATTGTAGATCACTCGAGCTGCGTCCACATTACTACCATACTGCCAGTACGTGATCGGCTCTGGAAAAATCGCCCCACTCGTTGCCAAGCAGCTACTGGGCCGCGAATTAATAAAATCCCGAATCTGCTGCTCCGACATTGAGTTAACGTTGTCAAAAATACCATCGTCCATCAGATGGCTATTAGAATAGTCCGCCGCCCACGCACCGTGGCTGGTCACGATCGTCGCCACCACCAGCCCCACCAAACTCAACCCCAACTGCAACAGTCGCCGTTTCACTACTTAACCACCAGCGCCTGAGCATCGCTCGCGGCAGTGCTGCCGCTGCTGTTGCTGGCCCGCGCCACCACGCTCCATGTCCCACTGACAGCCGGCCAATCCCACAAGGCAAACATCTGGCCGCGCCCATTATCGGCGATCGATTTCTTGCCCAAATTGACCACCTGGCCAGCGCTACTCGTTAGAATTAATTCGCACCCCAGGCCGGCCCTTCCCTCGCACGTAAACTCGACCAGGGCTCCAGCCGGCACGCTTGACCCCGGTGCATTCCCGCTACTCTTTTGCAGCGTCGGCTTAGCTATCGGCACCGGCGTTCCGCTGGGCGATACTGCCGGCCCATTGCTCGATACAGGACTCGGACTCGGCTCGTCGTGGGTTGAGTTGCCTTTAATAGTAGTCGGCGATGGCGAAGTTGCCGCTGTCTGATGCGCTGCCCGCCTTGGCCACGCCAACACACCTACCACCGCCAAGCCCAAAACAGCTACGACGGCCAAAGAAACAATTTGGTTTCTTTTTAATGGTTTCAAAAGCCATGTCCCTCTCTAGCAAGTTTATCATATCATCAGATCACCTCTGGCTTTTGGGTCTGCCGACAAGCCTCGCCCTCTGCTACAATACAAATCACCATGGCTCGCACCAAGCTATCCGAATACCGCGCCAAAAGCCTGCTCTACGCCGCCCTAGCCCAGACCCAGCCCGGCCACGGCGCCAATGCTGGCTACACCGGACTGGCAGTTGACACTTCCGATCCGGACTGGCGCGCCCATATCAAAACACTGCCCCAGACCCAGCGTTACGTCGTCAAGGTCGACCAGGGCGTCAAAGGCCGGTTCAAAAAAGGCCTCGTCATCCTTGACCGTACCCTGCTCCAAGTCCCCGAGGCCATCCAAGCCATGGCCAAAAAAGGCTATCATTACTTCTTAGTCGAACCCTACCAGCCTCATGCCACTACCTCCGAGGTCTACTTATCGTTGTCCCGCGATCGAGCAGGCCTTACCGTCACCTACTCGCGCCTCGGCGGCATTGACATCGAGTCCCATCCCGATAGCCTCGAACGCTCTAACCTCGGACCCACCACTGCCCTCAAACTCAAAAAAGCCATCGGCCTCAGCCCAGCTCACTTCCACGCCCTCGTTACCCTCTTTGACGACGCCCATCTGTCGCTACTCGAGATCAACCCCCTCGTCATCGACAAGCCAGCTCGATCCACGGTCGGCTCATCGGCGCACGCCACCCCCCGTTTCCTCGACGCCGCCGTCTTGGTTGACGCCGAGGCCGAGCCGTTCGTGGGCGGCGCCTGGACGGCGGCCGATTTTCGCACCACAGCCGCCAAGACTCCCCAGGAGGCCACGATCGCTCAGCTAGCCGACCAATCCCAAGCCTCCTTCCGGCTCGAAGTCCTCAATCCCAACGGCCAAGTCTTCTTGCTCCTGTCCGGCGGCGGTGCCAGCGTTGTCCTAGCCGACGAAGTTTACAATCAAGGTTTTGGCGCCGCACTAGCCAACTACGGCGAGTACTCCGGCAATCCCAACGCCGAAGAAACGTATATCTACACTCGTGAAGTCCTGTCCCTCCTCCTTGCCTCCACAGCCAAATCAAAAGTCCTCATCATCGGTGGGGGAGTGGCCAACTTTACCGACATCCGCGCCACCTTCACCGGCGTTATCCGCGCCCTCGATCAAGTCAAAGACCAGCTCACCCGCCAACACGTCCGTGTCTTTGTCCGGCGCGGCGGTCCCCACGAGGCAGCCGGCCTCGCTCACATGCGTCAATTCTTGAGCCGCGCCGGCTTGCTCGGTGCCGTCACCGGTCCCGACCTGCCCCTATCCGACATCGTTCCCCAGGCTCTGGCAACGCTTACCCTCCAGAAACCCACAAACAAGGCTTAACAAAACACCATGCCCACCCTTCTCAACCCCCATCCTCAAATCGATCTGGCCAAACTTAGAACCCTAGAGCCCCGCATCCTCTGTCTGGGTAGCTACCCCGGCATTATCCAGGCCATCCTCGACTTCGACTACCTGTCCGGCCGCTCTCCCCCCAGCATCGTCGGCATCATTGCCACCGGCCGCAACATCGAACGCTACTT
>CAYOOH010000084.1:0-4714 GCA_964405545.1 uncultured Candidatus Saccharimonadales bacterium
GGCCGACTGCTCGTACCTCGGTTTGTCTTGGCCGAGCTCCAAAACATCGCCGACTCCGACGAGGCCATGCGTCGTGGTCGCGGTCGCCGCGGTCTAGATGTACTCAATCAATTGCGCGAAGAACCCGGTGTATCGGTCGAGATTATCGAGGATGACGTCACCGGTATCCGCGAAGTCGACGCCAAACTCGTCGCGCTCGGTCAAAAGTTTAGCTGCAACATCCTCACCACCGACTACAACCTTAACCGTGTCGCTCAGATCCAGGGCGTACGCGTCCTCAACGTCAACGAGCTATCCAACGCCATTCGTCCCGTTGTGCTGCCCGGCGAAGAGCTTGTTGTGCGCGTCGTCCAGCCCGGCAAAGAGCGCAATCAAGGTGTAGGCTACCTTGCCGATGGCACCATGATTGTGGTCGAGAACGGCGACAAAATGATGGGCCAAGAAGTCGTGACCGAGGTTACGCGCGTGTTTCAAACTGTTGCCGGCAAAATGATCTTTGCCGCACCTCGCAATCAGCCCATCCCCAGCCCGCAGACCCCCTCCGCGGCCCACGCCCCAGCTCCGGTAGCAGCCGCCCCCACTACTCGGACTACGCCTCTATCACCGTCCGCTCATGCCAGTCAGCCCGCACCCGCCCCTCGCATAGACCACGGCAGTCGAACCACTCACCAGCCTCAAGCCCCCCGTCCACCTCAGGCGGTTAGTCCGGTTGCAAAGCCCGCCACCCAATCCGCCCAGTCGCCCACCCAACCTCAGCCTCAGCCTCAACCTCAACCTCAGCCCCAGACGGCTGCGACTGGTCGCACCAAGCACTACGGCCGCAGTCGCAATAATGACCCTAGCACCAAAACCCCTCGGCCATCCTCGCGCTCAGTCGGCCAGGGCGCGATCGAAGACCGCATCATTGCCGCAACTAGCAACCAGTCACCCCAATAAATAAGTCGCCTACCGCCGCCTCAAACGCCACGACCAAACGAGTCAAACCCCATCGGTCGCTAAGCTAATATTGGGGGGTTTAAAGCTTAACCTTAAAACTCAGTGCGCTCGTTGTATGACCCGTATCCGCTAGTACATACCAGCTATGGTTGCCAATCCCGATCCCACTGATCGATTTTGATGTACCCGATGTGCTGCCTCTAGCCGTGCCATCCACATACACTGTATAAGACCCGGCCCCAGTGTCGGCCGTCCAGCTAAACGTGATCGACGAACCGACAGTAAACTGGCTTCCGTCAGCCGGACTTGTGCCAGAGAACGTTCCGCTCCCGCCCGCATACGTCACCGTCACCGTCTGCGTATCAGTTGCTTGATATAGTTTCTCGTCCGTCACCACTGCCTTAAAAGCGTGGCTACCTGTGCTCGGCGGCACGTAGCCAGAAACCGGATACGTGCCGGACCCATCAATCACCTGAGTGGAGATAATCTGGTCGTCAAAATACACCTCAAGCTTGTTGGCCGTAAACGTTCCCGAAGTTACTTGGACATTAAAACTGTAAGGTCCGCCACCGCTCAAGCCCGAGATCGCCACCGCCGGCTTAGTATCGTCACAATGATGCACATCATCCGATTCGGTCGGCAGGTCGCCCGTTCCCTTGGCTAGCCCCGCCTTTTGCAGCCCATCCAGCCACAGCGCGTACTGAGTCGGATTCTCGGCCTTTGTTATCTCCGGCAAAATCGCATTCGAGTAGGCCGTATCCTTGGCCAGGTCTGGCGTACATTCCGTTGCCAGCTTGCCCGACACCTTATCGATCTGCACACTCTTGCCATCAATCGAACTCTGCGGCACATACCAGCTAGGAAAAATATCAGTGGTCGTATTCTTGGTGCCATTGGTGGGCAGGCGCCCCGTGTCACGATCAAGCGTTACTGTTTTGATCCCATCTGCCCGAGCGAAAGCCTCGTTAGGCTTGGCGTTGATGAGGGCATTCATGTAGCTCTTCCAGATTGGCGCTGCGATATCGGCAGCTGCCAGGCCGCGCATCGGTCGGTTATCGTTATTGCCCACCCACACGCCGGCCGTCATATCGCGGGTAAAGCCTACCGTCCAAGCATCATTAAACTTCTCTGTCGTGCCAGTCTTAACTCCGACATGAACGCAATTGTTAGCCGAGTTGTTGGGACAGTTGTTGCGTAGCGCCAGCTCACCGTGAAAAACATAATCCTTGGCCGCGTTGTCACTTAGCATATCAGCCATCAGCGACGCCACCTCTGGGTCAAGCGCCTGCTTGGGCTTAGCCGGCTTGGTGTTGTCCTCCATGACAGTGTGCTTTTGGTCGTACAGGGTCAGAATCGGCGTTTGGTCGTAGTGCTGGCCGCCGTTAGCAAACGACTCATAGGCATTTGCCATTTCCGACAATTCCACCCCGCCGGTTCCCAGCACCAGCGACAAACCGTAGTCGTGCTGGTTGAGCGTATCGATACCCAGACTCCGGGCCGTCTTGAGCGAGTTGTCGACTCCGGCCATGGCCATGGCCTTAACCGCCGGGATATTGAGTGAGCCAGCCAGGGCTTTGCGAGCCGTCAGCGGCCCGTTGGTGTTGGCTCCGCCGTTCGTACCAAAGTCCTGGGGATGATACGGCTGAGCCGTCGTGCCGAACTCAGTCTTAACATCATAAAACGTCATCCCCGGTCCATATGTCGGACACGACCGGTTCTTGGCACAAGCCGCATCCTTGTTCTTGCCAAACAACGTCGCATAGACAATCGGCTTAAAACTCGAACCCGGCTGCCTTTTACCTGTCGTGGCCACATTAAACGGCCCCGTCTGAGCGTCCCCATTAAAATTGGCCGACCCAATCATGGCCAAAATATGACCCGACTTCGGATCGGTCGACACCAGCGCCGCATTCGACCCTCCCCCGGACGTAACCTTGGCCATATTGTTCTGCACCGCATCATAAGCCGCCATTTGCTTGTCGTAATCCATGGTGGTCACGACTCGCAAACCGCCCTCGGTCACCGTGGCTGCGCCATACTTGGCCTCTAAGTAATCCTGAGCGTACAGCACAAAGTGCGCCACCCGCGGGTCTAGGTTGGCATACATGTTCTGAACCGGGTTACGCTCAGCTGCCAACTTAGCCTGATCCCACCGGGCCGCTTGAGCCTGGGCCTTGGTTACATAACCTTGGTCTACCATCCGGTCCAGAACCAGATGCTGTCGCTCCAACAGCTGCGGCTGGTGCGCGCCGTACGGCGAGTAGTACGACGGCGCGTTTAAGATGGCCGCCAACAGCGCCGACTGCCCTAGATCAAGATTTTTGGCGCAGTGTTGGTCCTTGTCGGCCTTATCGATATCTTGCGGAAAAAACGTCTTACAGGCGCTCTCGATCCCGTAGGCTCGGTTGCCGTAAGGCACCTCATTCAGATAGAGCGCCAAAATGTCATTCTTAGAATAGAATTCGCCGATCTCGATCGACAAAATCAGCTCCTTAATCTTGCGCGAAAAACTTCGGTCCGTCGGGTCCAGCAATGCATTCTTGACATACTGTTGCGTTAGCGTGGAACCACCCTGAGCGCGGCTTCGGGCTAGCACATCCACCACTGCCGCCCGCAAATAACCCACAAAACTAAACGCCCCATGCTTATAAAAATCCTTGTCCTCGATCGCTATCGTTGCGTTCTTGGCTTCCTTCGAGACCAGATCATACGTCACCAAGTTGCGATTTTGATCGCCATAGAGCTCATACAACAAATGCTTTTCGCTGGCGTCGTAAAACTTGGTGGTTTGGGCCGTTAGCCGGGCGTTAATTTTGCCCCGAGTCGGCAGGTCCTTGGCGTACCACAAGAACACTAGCACAACAAAAATCAGACCAAGGCCGGCCAGCTTGGCCACTCGCATCAGCCCAGCCTGACTAAGCCAGTACGACTTAAAATACTTGGGCGTAAATGACAGAAAAAAGGCTTTAGTACGATTCTTAAGACCTTTAGCATTCACTGTTAAATCTTGAACCGGCTTGGCAGGGCGCTTGCGAACATGACGTTTTGGCATGACGCTATTATACCACTCCCCCTCAGACGCGAGCACAATTTACGCTATACTATATAAAACATGTTACTAACAAATCACACTCTCACCGGCGTTCTGCTTGGCCTCACCATCGACAACCCGCTCGTCCTGGCGCCGACAGCCGTGGCCTCCCATCTCCTGCTCGATGCCACCCCGCATTTTGGCACCCAAACCATCAAGGCTAGCTTTCCGCGGGGCCGGGCCTTTATCCTCATCGGGGCTGTTGATTTTGGTGCTTCCGTGGCAGTAACGGCCGTCGCCTGCCTTCTGTGGCCGGCCCGAATTCCCGCCGTTCTCGTTGGTGTTCTCGGTGCCTGTCTGCCCGACCTTACCTATATTCCGCTTGTGATATTTGGCCGCGGCAACCTTGAACGCTGGCTGCCGTTTTATCGCCCCATGCTCAAATTTCTGGCCGACATCCAATGGTACGAGCGACCACTAGGCGCCATCACCGAGGCGTTTTGGGCTATGCTTATGCTCTGGCTTCTGGCCAGCCGCCTATAGTCATGGGTGGACCAGGCTCCAGGCCGCATCCGCTGTTTACTAAAAGTTTGAAGCGCCCCGCAAAACGCGAGACGCTTCATCAACCGCTAAGCGGTCGGTAGGGGACAGCGGCCTTCTCGGATATCGACCAGGTCCTTGCGGCAGTCAAATATGATCCGGGCCTTGGCCCAGGCATCGCCCTGGCCGCTGATACCCGGCCCTACC
>CAYOOH010000085.1:0-4705 GCA_964405545.1 uncultured Candidatus Saccharimonadales bacterium
GTTTGAACGGGAGCCAATGGGATTTCGCAAAAAGTTTGGAATTAAAACAAAGTATATGTTAGTGAGCGTGAGCAATCACTACAATCTGAAGGGGCATGCGGCGGTGATCGAGGCGTTTAACCGCTTGGGGCGCAAGGACGTGACGCTGGTGATGATCGGTAATACGGTTGCGAGCGGGCGGCGGAAGTGGCTGACTGAGTGCTACCGGGGATGTCAGCTGGCGGCATTCAAGAACCGGCGGATTAGGATGCTAACGAATGTAGCGCGAGACTGGACGGTGTCGGCTTTCCAGGAGGCGGACTTGTTTGTGTTTGGGTCGATGGTGGAGTGCTCGCCGCTGGTGATTTTTGAGAGTATGGCGGCGGGATTGCCGTTTGTGTCGACGGATGTGGGAGATGTGCGGGAGCGCCAAGAATTTGGGGAGCTGGTGGACGGTCCGGCTAATATGGCCAGGGCGATTGGCGAATGGCTCGATAACGATCAGAAACGGGCTACAATAGGAGCAGCCGCCCGCGCGGAATGGAAACGGAAGTACTCATGGGACAAGATCACAGATCAGTACGAGGCAGTGTACCGAGAAGCCGTGTCAAAACGGTTGTTATAGCGCGTAACGCCTACGATTGGCAGTACGGTGGAGCGGAGCAGTTTACGCTTAATGTTGCCAAGGCGCTGCGGGCCGAGGGGATGCGGCCGATCGTGGTGTCGCGGGTACCGGAGCTGTTGCGGCAGTGCAGGGCCGAGGGGATTGCGGTTTTTGCCAATGTGTGGTTACAGAACGAGACGCATCGGCGGTGGATGCCGGTGTATTATGTACTGTGGCCGATACTCGTGGGGCAGTATTTGTATTTGATTTGGCGGTATGGGGTAACGGTGATGATGCTAGGCAGCCGGGATGATCAGATTTTTGGGACGGTGGCGGCCTGGCTAACGGGGCGGGGGGTGGTGTGGGTGGATCATGCCGATATGAAGGGGATTATTGCCCAACCGTTCCGGTTTTTGCGGCGGAGTTATTTTTGGGCGCTGGGGCGGGCGCGGCGGGTGGTGGCGGTGAGCGCGGCCGAGCGGGATAAGATTTTTGCCAATTTGCCGGAGCGGTATCGTGGGCGATTTGTGGTGATTAATAATGGGGCGAGCTTGGCGGCGGCGAGGGCGTTGGAGCGGCCGAAGGGTAGCCGGGTGGTGGTGTTTGTGGGCAGGTTGGAGGCTGAGAAGGGGGTTTATGATCTAATGGAGGCGATTCCGGCGGTGCTCAAGGAGCATAGGGAGGTTTTGTTTTGGCTGGTGGGGAAGGGTCGGGCCGAGGATGATGTGCGAGCATTTGTAAAGGCTGAGAGACTAGGCGAGCGGGTGCGACTGTTGGGGCATTTGGACCTTGTGGGGCAAGCGCTGGGAGCGGCGGAGGTGTTTGTTTATCCGACCCATCACGATGCCTCGCCGCTTGCTCCAGTTGAGGCGATGCAGGCGGGACTACCGGTGGTGGCGTCGCGGGTAGGCGGGGTGCCGGAGGTGGTAACAGAGGACTGCGGATTGCTGGTGCCTCCTGGTGATTCGGCGGCGTTAGGGGCGGCTCTCAACCGGCTGCTGGGAGACGAGGAGTTGCGGGCCGGACTAGCGGCCGGGGCGACGGCGCAGGGCGAGCGACTGCGGTTTGACCGGGTGGTGCGGGAACGGTATGTGCCGGTGCTAGCACAAGCTGGCGGTGGGCGTTGGACGGCTGGGGTGGATGCTCAAGCCGCGGCCGAGGAGCATAATGATAGTCGAGAGCGGGCCGACGTCTAATGTTGCATCATATTTATCCTCGAGACCAAGCGGGCAACGGAATTAGCCGCTATGGCGCTCAGATTGATGAAATTGTGGGAAGTGATCCGGTGGCGGGGCGGGAGATTTGGCATTTTGAGCTTGGTTACGGCGGCTGGCGAGAGCTGTGGGCGGCCGATGATTGGCGCAAGAGACACCCAAACGAGGCATACGTGGTAACCCTGCACGACCCGCCGGTGGTGTGCGGTAAACCGTTTGAGCGCTTTATTGGGTCGCGGAGTTTTGGTGCCAAGGTGGTGCGAAAGGTACTGGACTGGACGTTTGGGAGGCTGGTGGTGCGACGGGTGGTGCGGGGTGCGCGGCGCGTGATTGTGCTCAATAGACTGGCGGGGCCGGTGGTGGTGAAGCGGTTTGGGCTGAGGCGTGAACAGGTCGTAGCTCTCCCCCATTTGCCAAGCTTGGATCAGCCAGCTGAGCGGCCGGTGGTGCCTAGCGGGCCGGTGAGGTTGTTGCAGTTTGGGGTGCTGGTACCGCGCAAGGGAGTAGAGGATTTGCTGGCGGCTTTTGCCCAGGTAGCCGATTCTTCTAAGGCGGAATTGACGATTTTTGGAGCGGCAGCGGCGGATAATCCGGGCTACGAAGACCGGCTACAGGTATTGGCCCGGCAGTTGGGGGTAGCCGATCGAGTGAGGTTTACGGGCTACGGGGACAACGCGGCGATGCGGCGGGCGATCGAGGCCAGTACGGTGGTGGTACTCCCCTATCATAGTTCGGATGTAATCCATGCCAGCGGGCCGCTGTTGACGGCCATGGCACTGGGGCGGGCGACGGTGGCGAGTGATTTAGCGATTTTTCGGGATGAATTGGAGGGCGAGCAGTATGGGCGGCTTTGCCCGGCCCGGGACGTGGCAGCGCTGGCCCAGCAGCTGCGGAGCCTGGTGGCCGATCCGGCCGAGGCTGAGCGGATGGGAGTGGCGGCCTACGAACACGTGTACCGTAAACATAGTCCAGATATAATTAAGCAGTTACTAACGGACGTCTACCGATCATTATGAAGATTGCAGTCGAAAGTTCGACCTTATTGATACGAAACAAAACGGGGGTTGAGCATTTTGTCCAGCGGTTGCTCAAGGCTGTACTGGAGCTGGATACGACCAATCGGTATCAGTTGGTTTATATGGCCGTCGCGGGTAGGCCCAAGCCGGATGTCGGGCTGGCGGCGACAAATTTGACTGAGCGGCGGATCTGGTGGTTTCCGGGTAAGGCGTACAACCTCGTGCTGCGGCTACAGATGCTGGGCTGGCCGCTGGGGCTGGGAATTGACTTGCTTGCGGGCATCAAGCCGGATGTGTTCTTGTTTCCCAACTTTGCTCGGTGGCCATTGCTATGGACGGGCAAATCGGTGGTGGCGATTCATGATCTAGCGTTTTTGGATTTTCCTGAGGTGATTAAGAACACTCGGCATCGGTTGTTCTTGAGCTGGGTGGTGCCGCGGTCGGTTAAGAAGGCCTCGCTGGTGGCGGCGATGTCGGAGCACACCAAAAGGCGGATTGTGGAGTGTTATGGTACGGATCCAACTAAAGTGACGGTAGTGGAGCCGTCGATTGACCATGAGGTGTTCCGGCCGGCGGGAGCGGAGGTGGTGGCAGCGGCCAAACAACGGTATGGGATAACGAAGGATTATGTGTTGTATTTGGGGACCCTGGAGCCGCGCAAGAACATCCGGCGGATTGTCGAGGGGTTCTTGGCTTTGCCCAAGGAGGTGCGGGAGCGATATCAACTGGTGCTAGCGGGTGGCAAGGGCTGGGAGGAGAGCGACGTTTACGGACTGATCCAGCAGGCGGGACGGGATCAGATCGTACAGACCTGATACGTGGACCAAGCTGATGTACCTGCTCTGTATAGTGGCGCCGCGGTGTTTGTGTTTCCGTCAATTTATGAGGGCTGGGGAATGCAGGTGCTGGAGGCGATGGCTTGTGGGACGCCGGTGATAACGGCCCGCAATTCGTCATTGCCCGAGGCCGGCGGTGAGGCCGCGTTGTACGTGGAGGATGCGACAAAGACGGAACAGATTACGGACTGTCTGGCCAAGGTGCTGGGCGACGAGAGTCTGGCGACCGCCATGCGAGCCAAGGGTCTGGCCTGGGTGCAGCAATTCTCGTGGGAGCGATCGGCGCGGAAATTGCTGGGCATGTTTGAGGCGCTGGATTAGGACCGGCCAAAAAGCTATTGGGGTGTTTTTTTAAGGCTTTGGCTTAGCCTCGGTGATGCCGTCGACTGACTCGAGATAGCCCTCGGCGGCGAGGTCGGATTCGACCATCAGTTTGACAAGGTCGCGGAACTTGTAACGCGGCTCCCAGCCAAGTTTTTTCTTGGCCTTGGAGGCGTCGCCGAGAAGTATGTCGACTTCCATCGGGCGGTAGTAGCGTGGGTCGACTTCGACGTATTTTTTCCAGTCGAGTTTGATCATGTCGAAGGCGACGTCGAGGAAGTCGCGAACGGTGTGAGTTTCGCCAGTGGCGACAACGTAATCGTCGGGTTTATCTTGCTGGAGCATGAGCCACATGGCCTCAACGTAGTCGCCGGCAAAGCCCCAGTCGCGCTTGGCGTCGAGGTTGCCGAGGTAGAGTTTGGCCTGCTTGCCGGTGGCGATGCGGGCGACGGCCTTGGTGATCTTGCGACTAACAAAGGTTTCGCCGCGGCGAGGGCTCTCGTGGTTGAAGAGAATGCCGTTGCAAATAAACATGCCGTAGCCGTCGCGGTAGATTTTGCCCATTTGGTGGGCAGCGAGCTTGGCGATGGCGTAAGGGCTTTGGGGATTAAAAGGGGTGGTCTCGCTCTGCGGCACCTCAAGGACCTTGCCGTACATTTCGGAACTGGAGGCTTGGTAGAAACGGGTCTTGATACCTTCTTCGCGAATGGTTTCGAGCAGGCGGACGGTGCCGGC
>CAYOOH010000086.1:0-4669 GCA_964405545.1 uncultured Candidatus Saccharimonadales bacterium
GAGGGTGCACGGGGGGTGCTATTTAATATCACCGGCGGCCGCAACATGACGATGCACGAGATTGATGAGGCAGCCAAGACGATTACCGACGCGGTTGATCCGGATGCCAATATTATTTTTGGTGCGGTGCTGGATGATACGATGGATGATGATTTGGTAATTACGGTGGTGGCAACGGGTTTTGATGCAGCGCGTAAGCCACAACCGGTAGTGGTTAACCGCGAGCCTGTGCGGCCTGTGGCGCCGGTAGTAGAGGAGCCGGAGCCGTATGCACCCACGGTGCTGCCGACACCGCGGCAATCGTTTATAAACGAGCGACCACAGGTGATGCCGGAGCCGGAGGTGGTGTCGATTCGGCGGCCGGAGGTGGAGCCGGCGCCGCCGCGGCGGTTTGCGTCGTTGGCTTCGATCGAGCCAGAGGATAACGAGGCTGAGCCGGAGTTGGTGGGTGTTGAGCCGGAGATAAGCTACGAGGTATCGGTCGATCCTTCTAGCCGACGGTCGGCTCTGTCGGAATCCGAGGAAGATATGCCACTGCGGGAAGACTTGGATGTGCCGGCTTTTATTCGTCGGAAGCTTGACTAGCCGGTTTGGGGAGTTGCCGGGGCGGGTTTTTGGGCATTTTTAGATTTTGTCTGGAATGGTGCTTATGGTAAGATAGACTTAATGAAGTCGAGACACTAGAGGAGGGTGCTAGTGTGTCGGCTTCTTTTGTGGTTATATATCTGTGCGGCCGATGTCGCGATGTTTGACGGATGTGGAGAGGGGATGAGAATGCCTGAATCCAAGCCACATAGCATGATACGAGGAATGGAAGTGGGGGAGCGGGTGCTGGTGAGCTGTACTGGCTGCCCGTTCTATCGCTATCTGCTCATAGTGACGGCTGAGGAGGTGTTCTTGGGCCATGCGCCGGGAGCGAGTTTGGCGCCGCCGAGGCGTGTCGTTAGGGCGAGCCGACGGCCTGGTTTGTCTAGTCCGTCATCGCGGTCGGAAGTTGCTCGCATACAACCAGAAGCGGTGACCGAGGAGCAAGCACGGCTGATTTGGGCAATCTGTGACGTAGTGGGCAGTACTGTTGACCTGTCTGGGTTGGAGCTTGCGAAAAGCCTCACCGTAGTGCCTCGCATTGCTATGCGCCGGCGTTTGGCGCTTGGGTTGTCGGTGGCTGCAACGGGCTTGGGTGGGGCGGCGGTAAGTCGAGCGACGGGTGTGTCTAAGACTACGGTGTCCTTGGCTTATCGTGAGCTGCCGGCTTTATTGAGAGAGTCGGCTTGGCGTGATTTGGCGATTTGGACAGCCCGGACGGTGGGTTTTGAGCTGCCGGCTGGTTTGCTACCCACGGGTATGCCGGAGGTGGTAGCGCCAGTGACGGACGCGATGTTGCGAATGCGGATCCGAGGGATTTGGGAGTCGGTTAGTCGATACATGAGGGTGCCAATAGGGTCTATCCTGGATCCAACGAGTTCTCATGTACAGCAACCGCGATGGGTGGCGTTGGCGCTGGCTTATTGGGCGTTGCCGCCAGGGACTTCGTGGAGTCGAGCTGGGGTTTTGGCGGGCGGAGTGGCCCATGTGACGGTCAAGCGAGCCGTGGACGAGATACCTCGCATGGTGGCGGCTGACCCACGATATGCGGAGGTGATCCGCAAGGTGGCAATTGAACACGGTATTGAGGTGCCGTCCGAATATCTTCGATAATGTCTAGATGCCCCGATTTGTCAGTGGACAGATCGGGGCGGTTTTTTGAGTTGGAGTGGTATAATTGAACTCATGATTGCGTATATGCTTTATAATCGCGGAACGGCGGCGGTGACACGGGTGGAGGATTTGGCTCGGCGGCTGGGAGAAGCGGGTGTGCGAACGGAGCTGGTGGATGCCGACAGCGGACGGGGGATTGAGCTGGCCGAGCATTATGATGTGTTGGGCCGACCTGCGCTGGTTTTGGTGCGGGAGGACGGCTCGCCGATAGAAGTGTGGCAGGGCGAGGAAGGAATGCCGGCGGCAAATGACGTGGCGTATTTGGCGCACCAATGATTGGAACGGTCCTTTTGACGTTTGTAGATTTGTTTGTGGTGGTATTTAACATGTTGTTGATTGTGCGGGTGGTGTCGAGTTATGTGGCACGGCCGGATGGTCGGTGGTTTGGCGGCTTGGTGAGTATGACCGAACCGGTGTTGGGGCCGGTGCGGCGGGTGTTGCCAAAGACGCCGGGGATTGATTTTGCGCCGCTTGTGGTGTTCTTTTTGCTGCAGGGATTGCAGTATGTGGCGCATTGGGTGCTGTAGGGTTCTGGTGGGTTGACAGGCGCGGCGGCGTCATTTATGGTGGTGCAATGAAGTCGTTTTGCGTTAACTTGAGCCAGAATGTCGCCCTGTACCTGGGGATTATTCTGTTTGGTGACGCTTAAGGCTTCTGTACATTTCTCGCACAAATGGACCGGAGCCAATCTAAGGCTCCGGTTTTCGTTTGTGAGGGACAACATTGGTCGGACGACGAAAGGAATCGGTATGTCCAGCAGTGCAGGTCGTGCTCGTACGTGGGGAGAATCGGTTGGGACGGGGCATGTGGAGTTTTTTAATCCAAAGGCCAGTCGCGGCACCAACGGCTCCGGGGGTTCTGGCCGAAACGTCTATGTGCGAGAGCGGTTTAGTCGTGGCGATTGGGCTGGTGTAACGATTAAGTTTACGCCACCCAATGACCAGGCGGCGGCCAACCGGATCTGGCGGGAGGTACGTTCGAGAATTTGTAACGCCGACGTCGTAGGTGGCCTGACCGAAGGCCGGCCCGCCATTCTGGAACCTGGACAGGGGTTTGAACTGGTGCTCGCCCTGGTCTTGGGTTGTGGTGGTAAGGTCAAGGTGATTGAGGGTCAGATTCCGGCCAAGTTTATGCCGCGATGGCGGCGATAAACGAGCTTCTTTGGAGCTTGTCGAGCGTAGTGAGGCTGTTTCAGGATGTCGAGGGTGACATCTTGGGGCAGCCTGTTTTTTCTTTTTTGTTGACGAAGGAATGCGATCTACAGCCTATGAGACACATATTTAGAGAAGTTATCGTCTTCATTTTGTCACTTTCGAGTTTGAGTTGAAGCCTGCGAGTCCAATTAACTTTTCGAGGGCGTGAGTGTAACTGTAAGGATGCTTTACTAAGTAAACTCATGATCTACAATGTTTGTTCGGGTTTAATTTGGAGATAAATATGGTAATATACTTTCACAACTAGCTAAAAGCATCTCGAAAGAGTGAGCGGACAATCAACCGCGAAGCTGCGGGAAGAAATTCGGCCGAGGAATGATTGGGCCGGGGAGTAGAACCCGACGTAATGAGCTCGAACGTTAAACGAGTAATGAAGTGTCCATCTGGAAAGCAGGGTGGTACCGCCCGCTCCGAGTGAGCGAGTCCCTGCAAAGCCTGATGGATTTTTGTATATAAGGAGCCCCAAGTGGAAGCGGAAGTAAAGGACAACTTGCCAGTACTATCGTTTGAGAAGCCGGAGGATTTTGCAGCCTGGATTGAAGCGCATCTGGATAGTCCGGGATTGTGGCTCAAGATTGCCAAAAAGGGCTCGGGTATAACGACGGTGGATTATGCGCAGGGCCTGGAGGTGGCGTTGTGCTGGGGTTGGATTGATGGACAGAAGGGGGCGTATGACGACCAGTACTTTGTGCAGAGGTTTACGCCGCGGCGGGCGAAGAGCGTGTGGAGTAAGATTAATGTGGAGAAGATAGCGGCACTGACTGCGGCAGGGAAGATGAAACCTTCGGGGCTAGCCGCGGTGGAAGCGGCCAAGGCGGACGGCCGCTGGGAGCAGGCGTATGACGGCGCGCGGACGATGGGGGTGGCGGAGGATTTTGCAGCGGCACTGGAGGCGAACCCGAAGGCCAAGGCATTCTGGGGGACACTGAATAAGACCAATACCTACGCATTTAATTACCGGGTACAATCGGCTAAGAAGCCGGAGACACGGCAGGCGAGAATTGAGAAGTTTATTGATATGTTGAACCAAGGAAAAGGACTCTACTAGTGAAAAAAGCCCAAGCCGCTGATTTTCCCGCTTTTGAAGCCGAAATGCTTAAGAAGTGGAGTGATGAGAAGACATTTGAGATGAGCGTGAAGCAGCGCGAGAGGGGCAAGCGCTACTCGTTTTATGACGGGCCGCCGTTTGCGAACGGGTTGCCGCATTTTGGGCATTCGCTGGTGACGAGTATTAAGGACTCGCTGGGCCGGTATCACACGATGAAGGGTGAGTTGGTGGAGCGCCGGAATGGTTGGGATTGTCACGGACTGCCGGTGGAGTTTGCGATTGAGAAAGAGTTTGGTGTTAGCGGCAAGAAGCAGATTTTGGAGTTGGGGCTGGATAAGTTTAATGAAGCTTGCCGGGCGAGTGTGTTTAAGTACAAAGGGGACTGGGAAGATTTTTTTCGCCGTATTGGCCGGTGGACGGACACGGAGCACGCGTATGCCACGATTGACCGCGACTACACGGAGAGCGTGTGGTGGATGTTTAGCCGAGTGCACGACAAGGGGTTGCTGTATCGGGGTTTTAAGAGCATGCCGTACTGTCCGCGCTGCGAGACGCCTTTGAGCAACTTTGAGGTGAATGAGGGCTATAAGGATGATGTGCCGGACCCGAGCTTGTACGTGAAGTTTAAGCTGGTGGATGAGGATGCGAG
>CAYOOH010000087.1:0-4618 GCA_964405545.1 uncultured Candidatus Saccharimonadales bacterium
GGTTGTTCACCCGGGTGCTGTCCCGATTTTGTAGGGGGGGGGGGGGACAATTGGACTGGGGGTGGCTCGCAAGGCGCGAGAGGTGGTGGGTGTAGAGGTTAATCCGAGCGCGGTGGAACTGGCTAATCGAAACGCCAAAACGGTTGGGATTGGGAATTATCGGGCGGTGGCAGTGGCGGCCGAGCGGCTGGATCCGGCGGTGTTGGCGGGGGCGGATTGTGTAGTTGTGGATCCACCGCGGGCGGGGTTGGACCGGCGAGTGGTAGATGCTATTTTGACGTCGGCGCCAGAGCGGGTGGTTTACTTATCGTGTAATCCAGTGACGCAAGCTCGCGATGTGGGTCTTTTGGCCAAGGGGTATATGGCGGACGGGGTGACGGGTTTTGATCTGTATCCGGGGACGCTGCATCTGGAGTCCCTGGTGGTGTTGAGGCGGCGGTAAGGTTTCTAAGCATTGAATTTGTAGACTTTACATATTAAATATGTTATAAACTAATAGTAGTTGTTCCTTCCATCTCCTCATAGGAGTCGATATGAAGGCTAGACCGGTTCACGCAGACGATTTGGCGCCGGCGACGGGGCGGCTGATACGGTTAGAGTATTGCTTGAACGTAATCTCGGGTCTCGGAATGGCGGTCATGTGCCTGTATGTAGCGGCGACCAATGAAATGCCTTGGGTTGGTCTGGTGGCTCTTAGCCTTGTTGACATCGTCTTTCTGGTAGTTGTTGCTCGGCTCAAGCGACAGAATTTGATCGCGTTTCCTTTTGTCTGGTGGTCGAGCTTGCTGGCCGGTTTGGCTGGTGGCTGGTTGATGGTAACAACCTCGGAACTGGCTCTTCAAATTCTGGGAGCTTTGGTTGTCATCTCAAACCTTGGTCCTATGGTCACTTACCTGGTAGGCCTGCATAGGCGTCGTCGAACCCCATAAGCCGTTAACTGCGATTGCCGTCGCTGGTTGGCGGCTTTCGTAGCTTTAAGGCTGGGGCCACCAGCTGTGGCCAAAGACATCGGAAAGGATGGCCTGGCCGGTGGCGGAGGTAACGGGGCCGGGCTGGTTGTAGTCTTGGATTTGGTATGGGATAAGGTCGGCTTGGATGAGGCGCTTGCCGTCGAACTGGGCGCTGAGGTAGGTGCCTTGTTTGGTCTGGGTGGACCACTCTTGATCAAAGATGAAGTTGCCGAGGCTGTAGGTGATGAGTTTGTCGTGGTACCATTCGACGCCCTGGACCCAGTGAGGGTGGGTGCCAAGGATGAGGTCGGCGCCGGCATCGATGGCGCGGTGGGCTACGGTGCGCTGGTCGGCGTTGGCGTCGTGGGTATATTCGGTCCCCCAGTGGTAATAAACAAACACCAGGTCGGCTTGGGTCTTGGCGGCTTTGATGTCGGCCTCCATTTGGGCGGCGTCGGGCTCGCTAAAGGGTCCCCAAGGGGCCATGGAGATGTAGTTCATGCCGGGAGTGTCGGCGCCGGCCCGGACCGAGCCGACGATGGACGAGTAGCCAAGGAGAGCCACGCGGACGCCTTTGACGGTGGTGATAAAGGGCGTGCGGGCGGCTGCGACGTTGGCACCCCCACCAAAGGTGCCGATGCCGAGGTTTTTGATGGTGGTGATGGTGTCGAGATAGCCGTTGGCGCCGCCGTTGTAGCTGTGGTTGTTGGCCAGGTTAACGGCGTCTATGCCGCTGCTCTGCAGGCCGGCGGCGGCTTGGCTTGGTGAGACAAAGGTCATGCCGTCGGGGGTGACGACGGCATTGCTATCAGATAGCGAGCATTCGAGGTCGGCTAGGGTAAGGTCGGCACTGGCTAGGGTTTGGCTGAAATTGGCAAAGGGGTGGAGCATGCCGTAGCGCTGCATTTGGAGATAAACGGTCCGGCCAAAGATGATGTCGCCGAGCGAGATGAGCGACCAGGTGTTGGAGGTTGGGGGTGTGAGGGCGGCTTGGAGGCTGGTTGCAAGCGATTGGAGCGTGGCGGCGGGGGTAGTAACGGAAGGATGGATTGCGAGGTAGTAGCGGGGCTGTTGAGTCGTTTTTATGATGGTGCTGCCCGATAATGGGGTAACGGGTTGGCCGGTGGCGGTGGATTGGATGGGGGTGGCGCCGGCGTGCGGAGTGGTGTAGAGCGCCAGGGTGGCTTGGCTATCGACGGTGGCGGCCAGCGGATGGTAGCCTGCCTGGCTGATGCGCTGGGCGACTTGGGTCTTGAGGGTAGTGGATTGATCTTGGACCCAATACGAGATGGTTTTGGCGGCGGCGTTGGCGTGCGGAGTGTGGCTGGCTATGCGGGTGGCTCGTACGGTGGTCAAGGTGCCGACCGCGGCCAGGCATACCAGAGCAAGGAGCAAGGTAATGGGTTGGTGGTGTGTGGTTTGCGGTGGGTGGCTCATAGTTAGTATGGTAGCAGAGTTTGTGTTTGAGACGCGTTATACTAAATGTATGTCGCGTTTTGTGGCTGGTTTGGCAAAATTGTTGCCCTTGGTTCTGGTACTTGTGATCGTGTCACTGGTGAGCGCGGGCGTGCTTGCCGTATGGGGCGGACCGGAGCGAATGCGGGCTTGGGTGGTGGGTGCTGGGTGGTGGGCGCCGGTGGTGTTCGTGGTGCTTAAGATGGCTACCAACGTGTTTGCGCCATTGAGTGGATCGCCGTTGGTACTGGCGGCCGGGGCGTTGTTTGGGGTGTGGGAGGGGCTGGCGCTGGTGACGATTGGTGATGTGCTGGGTGAGTGTACGAACTTTTGGATTGCCCGGGTGGTGGGGCGGCCCGGGATTAGACGGTTGTTGGGGCGGACGGCGTTAAAACGGGTGGATGAGGCGGTTGAGAACGTGGGCGGCTGGCGGGCGCTGGTGTTTGCGGCGGTGTTTTTGTCGGCGGTGTATGATTTTGTGAGTTATGCGGCCGGATTGTCAAAGCTGCCGTTTTGGCAGTTTTTTTGGATAACGCTGGTGGGTGGGGTGCCGTCGGCATTCTTGTTTGTGGTCTTGGGTCGTTCGTTAACGGCTGGAGCGAGCTCGGCGCTTTTGGCGGGCGGGCTGGTGGTTGGGGGCGGGGTGTGGCTGCTATGGAGGAAACGGTTGAGGAGCGTTTTTTCTTGACTGTATTCGGGATTTATAGTATTGTTTCGGTATGATTAGCATAAGCTGTATTTTCAATAAATCCATGCAAGCCGGGACCAGTTGTGGGACCGGGGGATTTGATGTGGCTTATGCTCGAAGGTAGCGTTCGATAGAGTGTCAAACTTGCCTGACGAGATGAGCCTCCCAAAGCGGAGGTTTTTGCGTTGGGCGGCTGATCTGGTCTAGCAAAAGTGTTAGGCCAAGTGGATATAGGAGGGAGCGAGCCCGTGTTTGGCTTGCCGATGAGAATTGAAGTGCCGGATGGACCACGACTTGTGCTACGGGCGCCGGGAGTGTCTGATGGAGAACGGATGGCTGAGGGTTTTTCGCGTAGAGAGGTGACACGTTATTTGATGCACCAGCGTCTCTATACGGCAGACATGGAGCGTGATTGGGTAACGGAGATTGCGCGGGATGAGAAGGGCTATGCCTGGGGAATTTTTTGGTTGGACGATGACTATCCGGATGGTCTGTTGATTGGCACGACGAGCCTGCGGTTGACGCCTGGTAATCGGGGGGAGAGCGGGTTTGTGGTTTTTGACCCGAGGTACTGGGGTCGGAGAGTGGCTAGTACAGCTCATTTGGCGCGTACGCTCTATGCTTTTGGCGGACAACTGGAACTGGATGCGGTTACAAGTTGCGTCCAGCACCCAAATGTTGGGTCGCGGAAGGCGCTGGAGCGTGTGGGTTATGTCGTGACGGGGCGCGACTACCGGTATCTGGTGATTGAGGGCCGGGTCCGTCACATGGACCGCTTGTTGATGATCAATCCCGAGCCGCGTGTCTGGGATTACTTCTGGGGTACCGAAGCGCCGCCGTCGGATTTTGCGGCGGCTCGCCTGCGGACAGCAGAGGCATTGGCCAAGGCTCGACGATATGTGAGTTTTGAGGTGTAAGCGTGTTTTGGGTCCGGCTGCATTTTTTTGCGGCTGGACCTTTTCTTTTGGGTGAGGCTGGGTAAAATACTTGGATATGAGTCAGATTTCGCCGGACCAGATTGGAGTGCTCCGATCCTCGACGCCGAACGTGTTGGCGTTGCGCTTGCAGGAGCAGGAGGTGTGCGGGTATTGGGGGGTGATTTTTTCGGAACGCGGGGTGGCGACATTGACTAAGCAGGACGTGACGGGGTTCTTGAGTTTTGGCCAAAATAAGCGCTGGCGGGAGATTAGCAAGGAGGATGTGACGGCTGATATGGAGGGCTTGCGAGCGGCTTTGCGGGTGCTGGTGGACGAGTCGCGGCCGGTGGCTGAGCGGCTGAACGAACTAGAGCCGGGACGCGGGTTGGTGGCGGTGCCGTATCTGGGCAAGGCCAAGTTGACGCCGATGCTTCTGGTCCATGAGCCCCGCCGGTATGGAGTGTGGAATGATTATAGCGAACGGGCGTTGCGGGGTATGGGGTTGTTCCCGGAGTTTGAAGCGGGTTGGGGGCTGGGTGATCAGTATGCGGCGGTTAATGGGGTGCTGGTGAGATTGGCGACCGAGTACAGGGTGACGCTGTGGTGGC
>CAYOOH010000088.1:0-1769 GCA_964405545.1 uncultured Candidatus Saccharimonadales bacterium
AATTGGTGATAACCTAAACCGTTTTCTGTAAGACTTGACGAGCCCATGTCTGACGACCATGCTTGCTAGGTATAGTAGCTGCTGTGAGCTACTCGCAATGTCGACATGAGAGTAGGTGAGTGTGAGGTGGAGACCTTGCAGACGGCCAATGACCCCAGACGCCTATTTCGGCGTAGCTCTGGTCCCCTGCTGACTCCGGATATGATTCCGTATCCGGCCAACACTGTTTTCAACCCGGGTGCGGCGTCTCTAAACCCGAGTGACCCAACAGACCCAAGCACGGTCTTGCTGGTGCGCGTGGAGGACTTGGAAGGCTTGTCTGAGCTAACGGTGGCACGCAGCGCCGATGGCAAGATGGGCTGGTCTATCGAGTCGCGTCCATTGCTCGTACCAGGCATTGTGGGCGAGGCAAGCCGTTGGGGCGTCGAGGATGCCCGGGTGACGTGGGTAGCGGAGCTGGGGGCGTGGGTGATTGCCTTTACTGCCTTTGGCCCTGGTGGACCGCGGGTGGCTCTGGCCTTAACCCGGGACTGGCAAACGATCGAGGACGCCTGGACCGTAACGCTACCCGAGGACAAGAATGCCTCCCTCCTTCCCCGTCGGGTTGGTGAGCAATGGATCCTGTTTCACCGGCCGGCGACGGCTGGCGGAAAGCGGGATGTATGGCTATCGACGTCTGCGGATCTGAAGTCCTGGGAGACATACTCGAGACCGGTATTGGTTACCCGTGAGGAGGCCTACTGGGACTCGCTGAGGATGGGCATGGGCCCGCCGCCGGTTGAGACTGAGGCTGGCTGGCTGTGTATGTACCACGGCGTGAAGGGCATGTCGAGCGGTGCCATCTACCGGGCGGGTCTAGTACTACTCGATCTTGATGATCCGCGGCATGTTCTGCGGCGCACTAAGAAGTGGGTCTTGGGCCCACTGAGAGGCTACGAGACGGCTGGTGACGTCGGCAACGTGGTCTTCCCTACTGGGCTGGTGGTGACTGGGGATGAAGCTCGCGTCTACTACGGAGGCGGCGATGGTGTCGTCGGCCTAGCAACGGCGTCGGTGTCCGAGCTCCTCACCTACCTACTGGCTTTGGAACCAGAGCCGGAGCTGCTGGTGCCGGAAGATTTGCTTTCGGCTTAGTAGGCTTTTCGGGCTCGGTTCGAGAACGACTTGTGTATGGTCACTTGTTGGGCGCCTTCTTGGGCGTTTAACGAGTGACCATCACTTTTTTAAGGCTTAAACCCTACTCCCCTGCCCGGCTCGGTTGCTACTCGGGCGGGGGCGATTGTCTCCCCTGGCTCGGTCGCGGTCGCGGCGATCATTGCTACGGCTCCCTCCCCTATCCCCTCCTCGGTAGTCAGGCTGGCGGACTGGCGGAGGTAGATCGGGGTTCTTGAGAGCGTCGAGGAATTCTTTGTTCGGTTTTCGTTCAGGTTCGTTCGTGGCGGCGCCAGGAGCATTGGCGCTTCCTTCACCATCGTCAGTGCGGGAGCGGATATCGGCATCCACTAGGTCGCGTCGTGAGGCGAAACGGTCGCGTGACATTTGGATGATCTGAGGACTGAGGTCGCGCTCGGGATCGGGCATGCGCAGAGTGCTGGCTGAGAAGGGCACGGCCTTTTCGCCGTTAATAATCATGGAGGTGAAGATGTTTTGGTTGTGGAGCTTGGTGAGGTCGATAGCTTCAAAAACGGGTTCAAAATATTTGCCCAGGACGGCCGAGTCGCCCGGACCGATGCGGAAGCTGATCATAGTACCGACGTTGCCGAAGCCGG
>CAYOOH010000088.1:1779-4486 GCA_964405545.1 uncultured Candidatus Saccharimonadales bacterium
GGCATTTGGGTGTCGTACTGGTTGGCGACGGTCATTTTGAGCCCTTAGTTGCGGGCCTCAGACAGGATGACGGCGAAGGAATCGGTGGCGAAGTTTTGAAACTCGTCGACGTAGAGGTAGAAGGGTCGGCGTTGGTCTAGGGGCATGTCGGCACGTGACATGGCGGCAAGCTGGATCTTAGTGACCATGAGCGAGCCCAGGATGGCCGCGTTGTCTTCCCCGACTTGGCCGCGCGAGAGGTTGACGAGCAGGATCTTGCCCTCGTCCATGATCTGACGAACGTTGAAGGCGCTTTTTTGCTGGCCGACAATGTTGCGTACTAGCGGGTTGGCAACGAAGGCACCGACCTTGTTGAGCACTGGAGCCACGGCTTCGGAGGCGAATTTCTCGTTCCAGGAGGCAAACTCAGTAACCCAGAAGCTGCGTACCACGGGGTCGGTGATGTGGTTGATGACGCGTTTGCGAAAACTTTTCTCGTTGAGCATGCGAGGGATGTCGAGCATGGTGGCATCGGGGAAGTCGAGCAAGGCCAGGATGGTATAGCGCAAGATGTACTCAAGACGAGGTCCCCAGGAGTCAAACATGCGCTTGAGTACGCCGACGAGCTCCGAGCTGATGCGATCTTTCATGGCGGGATCGGAGACTTCCATGGGGTTGAAGGCCATGGGGTGCTCGCGGTCGGTGGCGTTAAAGTACACTACGTCGCCGAGCCGGTGTTCGGGGATGTATTTCATAATATCGGTAGCATAGTCGCCGTGCGGGTCGACAATGGCAAACCCAACGTCGTGGTAGACGTCTGAGAGTGTCAGGAGCTGGAGAAGCATCGACTTACCAGCTCCGGTTTGACCGATGATGTAGAGGTGGCGTCCGCGGTCGCGACGCTTAATGCCAAACTTGAGGTGGCGTCCGCGGAAATTCGATAGACCGAAGAGGCTGATCTCGTGTGGGTCAGTGGTGCCTTCGACAGGGATATTTGAAGGCGGCTCGGAGGTTTTAGCCGTGGTCCAGACCATGTTGGGGGTTTCGACGGATTTGTGGGGCAAGTGATAGAGGGAGGCGAGCTCTTCGATATTGAGGATATAACCTTGGTCAAAGAAGAGGCGGGCTTGATAGTCTTCTAGGAACTCATGTGAATCGTACATCTTGGTATTGGTAAAACCGTTGAGGTTGGTGGTATTAAACTGCTTGAAGCCACCTACGATGGCCTGGAGCCGACTTTTGGCCGTGACTTGGTCGGGGCCCAGGTAGGCAATACGGATTTTGACTTGGTAACCGAGCTTGGTGATTTTTTCTTCGACTGCTTTGATGACGTATTGTTGTCCGACAGATAGCTCGGGTTTGGTTGGGGCGGCGGTTTTGGATTCGGGGGCCTTGAAGATGGCCTTGCCGATGTTGGTAAAGACGTAGACAGGAACTTCTAGAAGCATTTCGGTGAGGTTCCAGCCTTTGGTGCCGCCTTTGACGCGATCAATGTAGTCTTTGCCTTGCTCTTGCCAGGCGTCGTCAATGGGACGGGCGAGGATTTGGATCCAGCATTCCTCCCCTGTTTGCTCGAGCTTGGCGAGTACGCCGGTGATACCAGCGAGGGGGTCGACCTCAAATGAGGCGAAGGTCTTAATGGGCATAACGGTGTCTTTGGTGAGGCCGAGCTCGGTGCCATAGATGATGCGGCTGCCAACTTGAACTTGTGAGTAGTCCGTCGGGCCTTCTTTGATCTGGACCATGGGGTATTGAGCGTAAATTTGGCCCTCCACAAAGTCTTTGAGATGGCGAGGCGTCCAGACATAGAACTGGATGGAGTTGAGGCGGGAGACGATTTCGAATGAGACGTGCTCTTGGATGGAGCCTTCTTTGGTGAGCTCGGAGTGAGGCCGGAGGATGCCGTGTAAGGAGGCGAACATCTGCTCAGCAGAGAGTTCTTTTTTTTCGTTGTCTTTGGGGACTTCGATCAGGAGCAAAATGTTGTCGGTGGTGGTGACCCAGTCGCGGCGGCGATTATTTTGCCACACTAAATAACCCAAAATAGCCACGATGGGCAGCCAGCCGTAGTACTTGAAAATAATGAGGCCGATGAGCTGAATAACAGCCCAGAGCGGTCCTAAAATGGTTAGGACTGTTTCGATGGGATACCCTCCCCTCTTTAGTATAACGAAAAGCTCCAATCTTGTCCGAAAACTCGTGTTGGAGTCTTTGGATTACAGCTTTGGAGCTTTTCGTGGTAGTGACGGGCTAGGGACTAGTCTTTGAGCTTGTAGGTAGCCTTGGCAGTGCGCTGGAACTGGTCTTTTTCTTGAAGGTTCAAGATGATGGTAGTGGTCTTGACCTGGCGCTTCATGAGAACCCGGCGGACGATTTCGTCCTTGTGAAGCGGCTGCTCTTCGCGCAAGACGCTAGCGATGATCTCAGCTACGGTACCAGGGGTGTAGCCCCACTCGGCCAGAGCGTAGATACCGCGGCCAATGAGGATGAAGCGGCCATCTTTGATGAGCTCGTTGTGAACAGCCTGGATGGTAACGTCGCGCTTGGTGGAACCAAGGCCGCGCACGTGTTTTGCGATCTCCGAAAAGTGCAGTGGACGACCGTGGCGACCCAAGACGAGGTAGGTCTTGTCGCGAATACTCTTGGGGTTGCCCTCAGGCCAGCTTACGAGACACCATTTGCCATCGAAGAATGCTAGCTTTTTAGAGATACGCATGATCTGCTCGAG
>CAYOOH010000089.1:0-4450 GCA_964405545.1 uncultured Candidatus Saccharimonadales bacterium
GTGGCTTCTTCGGCGGCGTATTTGTAGGCGACGGCGCCTCGGGGGGCTTTGCCGACGACGCCGAGGGCGCGATAGGTAGGGCGGTCGTTGATTTTGATAACGAGGCCGTCGGTGTTAAAGGGTAGATCTTTGCGGGCAGTGTCCCAGTGGTGGACAAAGTCCATAACTTCGGAGATGGTTTGAAAGGTGCGGGCGTGTTTGGAGGCGGCCAGCCCGAGGGCTCGGACAGTGGCGTAGGCAAATTCGTAAGTTGGGACGTCGGCAGGGTCATCGCGCAGGAGGTCGTAGGCAAAGAAGGTGAGGGGACGGGCTGCAACTAAGGCGGGGTCGAGCTGGCGAACGGTGCCGGCGGCGGTGTTACGGGGGTTGGCAAACAGGGGTAGGCCAAGGCTAGCTTGGCGCTTGTTTAGAGTCTCGAAGTCGGCCTTGAGCATGACGATTTCGCCCCGGATCTCGGTGCGGCCGCGCAGGAAATGCTCGAGACCGGGAGCAGGACGCAGGCGCAGGGGAACAGAGTTGATGGTGCGGACGTTACGGGTGACGTCCTCCCCTACTTGCCCGTCGCCGCGGGTAACGGCCTGGGTCAAGAGGCCGTCCTGGTAGACCAGTGAGCAGGCAAAACCATCCATTTTGGTGTCGGCGAAGTACTCGGGGGCGGTTGGTTCAGCCTGGGAGGCAGCGGGGCCTTGAGGGACGGCGGGGCCTGGCGCTGCGGCTAGGTCTGTCTCGCGCTCACGAACGCTATCCGTCTCTTCGGTGAAGCCACTATCATGACCGGCGCCTCCGCGCTCAGTAGCATCACCCTTTGCTCTCCCCCTTTCCCCATCAAGCAGCTTGGCGATGCGGTCGGCCCAGGCCACGAGCTCGTCTTGGCTAAAGACGTCGTTGAGCGAGATCATGGGGGTGGCGTGACGGATTTTGGCGAACTTGTCACTGGGCTTGCCGGCCACGCGCTGGGTTGGCGAGTCGGGGGTGATGAGATCCGGGTATTCGGCCTCGAGCTGGGTTAGCTCGTGCTTAAGACTGTCGGCGGCGGCCTCGCTCATAATGCTTTGATCCAGGACGTGGTAATGGTAGCGATAATCGTTGATTTGATCGCGCAGTTTTATGATGCGGTCGGCGGCTTGGGCCTTGGTCACGCTGCCGGCTCCGAACCTGAGTTTGTTAGCTGAGAGACAGGAGTAGAACGGCCTTGCTCGAGAGCGGTCAATAGATTAACTAGATAGACGCAAGCCACAGGCAAGACGGTGATAGTAACGGCTATTTGGAAGAAGACGGCTAGGCCACGACCGATGGGCAGGTAGGATAGCCCAAAGGTAAGGGCAAAGACGGGAATGAGAGCGACGAGCAGAAAAACCAACAGCATGACAATACGGCCGGCGGCGGGCCAGAAGCGGCGATGGGTGGCGCGGTGCGAACGGCGCAAAGCGGCCACGGGCCGGACGCCTCCAGCGGCTGCGATTACCAGGGCCAGCAGAAAGCGAACTATGAGATAGCCGGTTGGCAGTGCCAAGACAAGACCCAAAAGGCCAAAGACGACCAGCTCGGCTCCCGATGACCCAACCGCTGTTATGGCAACGGCGGCCACGACGTAGAGGGCAACCCCAAAGGCTGCCGGAATAAGCATGAGCAACAAGAGGAGGTTGATGATACTGTAGCTCACCATTGAGGCGGTTCCAATGTGATAGGCTTGGCCAAGACTAGGATAACGACCCGACTGCTGGCGACTTATGATAGCCCATAATAAGGCTAGGTTCATGATGATTACAACAACGGTAGCGTAGGCATCCCACTGGGTAGTGCCGCCCAGGACGCCGAGCCAGGTTAGGAGGGCGCCGGGAACAAGAACGACGGCGATAATTTTGAGGTAGAGCTTGTAGCCTTGACGTACCTCGATGAGAGCAGCGCGAAAGAGCTGCCAGGAGGAGGTAACTTTGGGAAGTTTGGGCGGGCGGGACTTAGCGGGACTTTTCTTGAGCTTGAGGTTCATTACTGGTTGTCTCCCATGGTGCGTAAGCGGCGGATTCGTTCTTCGAGGGGCGGGTGGGTGTCAAATAAGCCAGCTAAGCTGCGTCCCTTGAGCGGGTTAGAGATGTAGAGCGAGGCGGTAGCGGAGTTGGCGTGGTCCATGGGTTTGGCATAGCTACTAATTTTTTGGAGGGCGGAGGCCAGGCCCTCGGGATAGCGAGTAAGAAGGGCGCCGGAAGCGTCGGCCAGATACTCGCGTTGGCGGGAGACGGCGAATTGGATGAGGGCCGCAACCAGGGGCGCCAAGATGGCACCGACAATTCCTAGGATAAAGAAGAGTTGATTACTGCTGCCTTCTTCGCGATCGTTGCGACTCCAAAAGGACAGTCGCAGGAATAGGTCGGAAACAACCGCTACCACAGACACGAGTGCCACCACGACAGCCATAAAACGAATGTCGAAGTTGCCGACATGACTCAGTTCGTGAGCAACGACGCCTTCTAGTTCGGTTTTGTCGAGGCGCTCGAGAATGCCAGTAGTGACGGCCACAACCGCGTGCTGAGGGTCACGGCCGGTAGCAAAGGCATTGGGCGAGGGATCTTCTATGATGTAGACCTGGGGCATAGGCAAGCCGGCGGCGATGGATAGGTTCTCTACCACCCGGTAGAGTTCGGGAGCGTCTTTTTTGGCAATGGGACGGGCGCCGCTCATACCAAGAGCGATTTGAGCCGAGAAAAAGTAGGTAATGACGGCATACAGCACCGCCCCGATCAGGACGGGTACGAACAGGCTAGGCTGATTGAAGGCCCGGGCCATAATATAGTCGAGGACGCCAACAAACAGCACGAACCCGGCCACCAAGAAGAGGCTGCGGCGTTTATTGGAGGCTATCTGGCTGTACATGGGGCTCCTGAGTATCGGCGGCAATGGGATTCTCAGCCGGCTCGGGCAGAGGGGCCGGAGCGGGGGCGGATTCGGTCTGATCTGCCGGGTCGGGGGTCGAGGGGTCGGCCTCAGTATGGACGGGCAGGTCGGTTTCGGGATGAGCTGGTTGGTTGGTTGAGAGCCGATCCTTGAAGCCGTCGCCAGCGATACGGTCAATAAGTTGTTCGAGCTTGGTCCGAACGGTAGCAGTGTCGAGGGCTGGGTAGATTTTGTCTATGAGATCGAGTATGGCCAGAATTCGGACAGCGGCCAGCCGCCGACTGTAGCTGCCGCCTTCGAGCATGTCGAGGGCGATGTTGGTGGGCAGATCGGTCATGGCCTGGCGAAGTTGCATGGCCAGGCCGGTTGCCTCGGCGGCCGGTAGCTCCTCGGCTAGTCGAACCAAATGGGGGCCGAGGCCGATGGCTTGCTGCCAGCTATGGGTATCACGGAAATCGGTAAGCGCCATGGAGGGGTTTCCTTAGAATTTAACTTCAACCGGCTTCTCGATATCGGCCTGGTTGTCGGCTTGGAAGAAGTCGCGGTGACTAAACCCGAGCATGCTGCCAAATAGATTGGTTGGGAAGACCTGAAGCTTAATGTTGTAGTCGCGAACGGAGCCGTTGTAGAACCGGCGGGCGGCCTGGATCTTATCCTCGGTGTCTACCAGCTCATCTTGGAGTTGCTTGAAGTTGTCGTTGGCCTTGAGATCGGGATAGTTCTCGGCTACGGCAAACAAGCTCTTGAGGGTGCCAGCTAGAGCGTTTTCGGCCTCGGCTTTTTGGGCGATACCGCCGGCATTCATGGCAGCGGTGCGGGCCTTGGTGACGTCCTCGAAGACGGTTTTTTCGTGCTTGGCGTAGCCTTTGACCGTCTCCATAAGGTTAGGGATGAGGTCGTAGCGGCGCTTGAGCTGGACATTGATGTCCGACCAGGCTTCATCGACCCGCACGCGGGTACGGATGAGGCCATTGTACATAGCAACGAGGGCGACCAGGACCGCTACAGCTACGAGTAAAATAATAAGGCTGACTGACATGGTACCTATGATTCCTGTTTGGTTAACCTTATTATAGCAAATTTGGCCGAGCTTGCAGCAGAACTAACGCTTGTCGGCTTGGAGAAATTTGGGCAGCTTACCCCAGAGCTGACGAAGCCGGATAGCCAGACCGAGGATGACTAGTCCCATAAAGGCAAACATGGTGGCCACCAGCACAATCAAGAGGGCGGGATAGAGCACAATTAATATGGCTAGCAGCAGAAAGATGATGCCCTGCACTACCAATGACCAGTATAGGTGATTGACGGCGTCTTTTATGGTTTGAATGTGCTCCATGGGACCTCCTCGTTTGCTTATGAATGTATTATAACGCTTATGGTAGGCGGGGCGGGAGTCGAACCCGCAAGCCGGTAAGGGCGGGGGATTTTAAGTCCCCTGTGTATACCATTCCACCACCCGCCCAGGTGTGAAGTTTGTCTATTATAGCCGGCGCAGGTTGGTTTGTCTTGTCTTTTTGTTGACTTATTTTTATATTTAGTTTATTATCTAACTGCATTA
>CAYOOH010000090.1:0-4411 GCA_964405545.1 uncultured Candidatus Saccharimonadales bacterium
ACCGTCAGCGAAGCCCGTCCCAAGAACGACGCTCAGTAGAGCCTCGTCTCTAACCTAACCAAAAAAGAGCCAGATATGGCTCTTTTTTGATGTATACGCCGCTTAGGTATCTGCTCCCGCTCCATCCCGCCCAATCCACCGAGCCCATCAATCCGGTCCGGCTCCGTCCGTCCGCCGCGTCCGATCCAGAATTGCCATCGCCCTGCTGCCCGCCTGCATTACCAAGCTCCGGATCTGGTACTGGAACCGTGCTCCCTCGCTTTCACTATCGGCCTCGGCCTGCTCCAGTAAACTTGCCAGCCGCCCAAAGTCAGGCCCCAGTCTATTGCTACCCGGCGCCTCCCGATGCTGCCACATCTCTCGAGATGGGGCCGCCATCTGGAACTTTTCGAACAGCTCAGCAGCCCGGTTTTCAAAATCCGCCCAGATTGCTGCTAGCGCTCGCTCATTATCATTATCGCTGTCGGTCGTCCCTCGCAGCATGGACTGATGAGCCCGTAACGCCGAGCCCAAGCTGTACATGCCGTACAATGTCAGCTCAAGCCCCTCCAAGTTTCCCACCTCAAATACCCGAAACTCCACGGCGCTCTTTGATGGCAATGTCCCTACGGACTTAATCTGATCAGGCGGCCGCTCCTTAACGCCTGCCTTACCCTTATCCCTCCAACTGCTTTCTTCTAACTCGGGCTGCCGCAAGCGGTGGGCGCTACTACTCCAGCCTGTCGCCTCCATCGCCCGCGCCAGCACAAATACACCCTCGCCGCCTGGACCCTCCGAGCTGATCTCGCCCAGCGTAACATGGAGGGGGTGGTCGTTGTGATCAAACTCCAATAATCGCAGGCTAGCCAGTGCTTGCATCTGGCGGACCAAGGTCAGGTAGTGCCGGACCGGATCATGAGCAAACTCCCATACCCCATCCTTGCCTTTAGGGATACCCGCTGTCTCCGTCCACCGAAAACCCTCCAATTTGCGTACAAGGTAGTCAGCGTAATCGTCGGGGGTCCAAGAATCAGTCACTTCCTTGTTGGGTAAAAGATGACGGATAAAAACCTCAAGCTCAAGTCCCATCGGCACCGCCAGGGGTGACGGATTAGTTTCGCGTTCAACCAGCCGTTCAACCAGCCGGTCCGACAGCACACGCCGCGCTGCTCCCAGCCAGTCGCCGTCCCGGAACTCATCTAATCCTGCCTGACTGACCTCCAAAGGCTCAGATCCAAATCCGAGCAAACCCTTAGCGTAGTCTATCGCCAGCACCGCAGGGTCACCCATTGCCTGCCAGGCCTTAATCTTGTTCCTGCCCGCATCCAAAGAGTTGGCGGCCATAGATTTGATCCAGCCACCTCGAACTTCCCCTATCCTCTCTCGATCCTGGGGCGATTTCACTCGCCGCTCAACCGCAAACGAAATCATGGTTAGGTCCGATAGTTGTTCAAAATCCACCCCTAAGGCTGGATCCGGCCAACCCGCCAAGACCCGATCCGCCGTCTGCTCAAGATACGGGTGCAAATCGGCCATGCCTACGCGCGCTGCCGTCACGGCCAACCGCCAAGAATCAAGTCCGTGCTGAGCAATGTACTGGCCCAGCTCAGCCGAATTCTCGGTCGTCGCTGCTATCCAAAGCAGCTGCTCGAGCCCATCCTTCTGATACTGCTCGGTTGTCTCCAGTCGGGCCAGAATCCGCCGGGCCGCTACCGCTCCCAGCTGCCGCAACTCCAGTCGCTGTTCTAGCGCCGCTTGGAGCTGCCGGAGGTCCACCGGTGGAGTTTCTGTGGCGCTCGGATCGGGCAGTCCATCGATGAGCTCATCTATAAGCTCATCGATCCGGTCCGGCTCTGTCCGCTCCCCTCCCAGATTCTGATAGGTCTGAGCACCTTCATAGGCATCAGAGGCGTCAAGGGCATAAGGCTGTACTGTTTCGTTCGTCATTGTCTCCTAAAATCATACCAATAAAACCCCTCTTGCAGAGGGGTTTTATTGGCCTCGGCCATACCGCGATCATCACGAGACTATTGCTACTTGTTGCCCTGCGCCTTGTAGTCGGCAATCGCCTTCGTTACCTTGCCGTCTGACTTCAGATTCTCCCAGAACAGCACTTGGCTGCGGCTGATATACATCACATCCTCAGGCCCATGGAGCTCACCGCCCAGCTTGGCCAGCGATACCTGCGGCTGCTGATTATCGGACTTGGACTTGTCCTCGGGCTGAACCGACTGCTGAACTTGCAGGTAGTAAATATCAGTCAACTTAACATAACCTTCGGCCGTCTTTGATACCTTGCCAAAATAAACCTGGCCGTTAGTCAAAAATACCGCCTGGTACTGCTTGGCCTTAACCGCGCTGTCAGCCATTGCCATAGTCACAGCCTTCTTGCCCAGCCAGCCCAGTACCACCACCGACAAAACAATCAATAAGACTGCCAACACCTTGCTCAGCATCCCGCCCGCCACCTGGGCTTGTCCTCGAACCGGTGCCGGCATTTCTGCCATGCCGTTATCGCTCACTTGCCTGCGTACATCCATAGTAAACTCCACCTACTTAGCGTTTGTGCTTATGGTACAGGAGGGCGTTCTCAGTGTCTAGTTTGACTGCTATAATCATAACCATTATATAAAACGGTACCTCACAGCGTGTTCGTTACCTCGCTTCGCTCCACAATCAGCCACTTGACTCGCTGTTTGCTCATTGGCTCACTGCTCGTAGTTGGCGCCTCTGCCCCAGCCGCCGCCAGTCTGTCGCAGGGCTTTGCCACCACGAGCCTCATTGCTACCGGCAGCATGGTGGCCCTCGATCCAAAATCCAGCGGCAGCGTCGTTGTCGCCGACACTACCAACGTCGGCCGCCTCCTTGGTGTGGTGGTGCCGCCCTCCAGCGCCTCCATCTCACTATCCGGCACCGGCACCAGTCAAGTCCAAGTCGTTACCTCTGGCACCGCCAACGTTTTGGTCTCCACCGCTGGTGGCTCCATCCATGTCGGCGACTACATTACCGTCAGTCCCATCGCCGGCGTCGGGCAAAAAGTCGGTGACTCCAGTACCCGCGTCGTCGGCACAGCCCAAACCGATTTTGATGGCTCCGGCGACGGCGTCACCAAGCGCACCATCGACACCGGCACCGGCACCAAAGAAGTTGCCATTGGCCAAATCCCCGTTGTCATCGCCGTCTCCACCTACTCCGGCGACGGCAAGCAAAGCTACGTCGTTCCCAACTGGCTCCAAAACCTGTCCAACACCCTGGCGGGCAAATCCGTCTCGCCCATTCGCGTCATCATCGCCGGTCTCGTCCTCATCATTGCCCTCATCAGCGTTAGCGTCCTGCTCTATGCCGCCGTCCGCAACAGCATCATCTCCATTGGCCGCAACCCGCTGTCGCGCGGTCCAGTCTTGCGTGGGCTGCTTCAAGTTACAGCTATTGCAGGCGGTATCTTAGCGCTCACCGCCGGCGCCATGTATTGGATAATTTCAAGCTAACTATTATGTCAGAACTCATCTACCTCGGCTTCATACTCATACTCGCTACCATAATCGTGGTCCAGGCCTTCCGGTTCCATCGTCTCCGTCAGCTCCAAATCCAAGCCGCCGCCGCTCCCAAATCGCTCAAAATCACCCAACCTACCGCCGCCGAGCTCGAATCTCGCCTCAAAGCCGCCTACGAGGCCAAAATCACCGAGGCCACCATTACCTTCGGCACCGATCTCCAAGCTACCTCCAAAAAACTGTCCGACCAAGTCTCCCGTCTCACCACCACCGTCATCGAAGAAGAGCTCGATGCCTACCAAAAAACCCTCGAACAAGTCCGGGTCGTCGCCACCCAAGCCATGGATCAAATCCACCAAGCCGTCGAGCACCAGCGCAGCGAACTTCGTCAAGGCATGGAGACAGAGCTTGCCGAAGAAAAAAAACATCTGGCCGCCAAATTCGACGCCAAAATCGGCGACGTAGTCTCTGGTTACATCTCCGAAGCCCTCGGTTCCGGCGTCGACCTGGGCGCCCAAATGCAGTTTATTCTCACCAGTCTCGAGGCCCACAAAGACGAAATCCGAAAGGACCTCCTAAATGGCATCTGACCCCACTCGCGACTCCGCTTCGACTCACCCCCGGATCCTCTCGCCCACAACCCAGGTGGCAGCTCAGGATGCTCCCTCAGTCAGCAAGAAGGTGGCAGCACAGGACAATTCCCCTGAGTACGGAGGCGCCGGTTCTGTCACGTCACCAGTCCAGCAGACAGACCGCGTTCGCCGACACGAAGGGGAAATGTCCGGAGCAAATAAGCACGACGCCCTAGGCCTCGCCGAGCAACCCCCACCCAGCACACACAGCGCCAGCGCCCCCGCGCCACCCCCCCCGGCCCCCGCCACCCTCCACCGCCCCGCCCACCCGCACCGCCCCCCCCCGCGCCCGGACGGGCCGCAAGC
>CAYOOH010000091.1:0-4411 GCA_964405545.1 uncultured Candidatus Saccharimonadales bacterium
TCGACCAGCTCGGCCAGCTCGGGGTCGGCCATGTCCATCTTGTTCATGAAGACCAGGATGGAGGGTACGCCCACCTGCTTGGCCAGCAGGATGTGCTCGCGGGTCTGAGGCATGGGGCCGTCAGCGGCGGAGACCACCAGGACGGCGCCGTCGATCTGGGCGGCACCCGTGATCATGTTCTTGACATAGTCGGCGTGACCTGGCATGTCGACGTGAGCGTAGTGACGCTTCTCCGACTCGTATTCTTGGTGCGAGGTGGCGATGGTAATACCACGCTGGCGCTCTTCGGGGGCGTTATCGATCTGGGCATAGCTAACGGGCTTGTTGATGGCGCTCGGCATGTGCTTGGCCAGAACCATGGTGATGGCCGCGGTCAAGGTAGTTTTACCGTGGTCGACGTGACCCATGGTACCGACGTTGATATGCGGCTTGGTGCGCTGGAAGGTTTCAGCTGCCATTGATTACTCCTTTTAAAACTTATTCCACAACAGATGGATAATGTGGTCCGCGAGCTTCAAGCGGACTGCCAGGAGGCGGCCGCATCAGCTATCTGCAGTTGAATACTTTTGTTAATACTAGCAGCGATTGCAGCTTTTACTACATAAAAAGGCTGCCCGCTTGGACCTTGCTATTATAAGGAATACAGACCGGGGTTGTAAAGACTCTTTCACTCATCCACCCTCACTTGCACATTTTTTCGTGTGGCCTCGCCACTTCCCGCCGTGTTACTGAACTTTTGCTGGCGGGGATGGGTCGTCGGCCGGTGGCGAGGGCTGGCTGACGGGATATATGACTGTCGTGGCAGGCGGGCCGGAGTGGGCAGCCTGGGATCCGAGGGTGGCGAAGTGGAACTTGAAAGGCTGGGAGCCACGCAGGCGGAGGAGCCAGAACCCGAGTCCCCCCAGACCCAGCAGTAGTGCTACCACAACCAGAGTGGCGTGGAGGGGTTGCTTGAACCAATTGAGGAACTTGGTGAAGCCGGAATTGACAACCGAGAGTTTTTGAACAGTGGTTGTGGTCTTGCCGTCGGCGGTTGTGTCAACGATTTTGAGGGTGTGCTGGCCGTCGGATAGCTTGGTGGTGTCGAGGCTGCCAGCAGCGACTGGTTTGCCGTCGATATAGTAGCTGCGAGTCATACCGGACGACTTGGGGAGCGTAATGGCCCCGGAAACTTGGGTACTGCCATCGGGAGCGGGGGTGGCACCGGAGGTCGGGGTAATGACAACGGTTGGCGACGGAGTCGGGGTGCTGGCCGCACCGATGCAGTTGCTGCCGTCACCCGTGGGTGTACAACTCGTATCGGAGGCGAGGAGAACTTTGTCGACTCCCACGCCCGGGTCGAGCCCGGCTAGCTTAACGGCGTGACTGCCGGCTGTAAGGCTGAGGTTGATCTTATTGGTCGTGGAGCCGTTTTGGTAGTCGACCCAGCTAAACTGACCGGCGGGTATGGCATTATTGTTGCCGACGGTGATCGAGCAATAGGTGTTATCGACTTGGAGATAGAGGGCGTTATTGCCGGCGGAAGGAGAGTAGATATGGGTCCAAAAGCGATAGGTTGCAGTGCTCGGAGTGTCGACGTTAAAGGTGACGGTACCGTTGGTGGTGGGGAGAGCGGCGCAGGCTGCCTGGACCGTGGGCGTGGCAATGAGGCCGAGGCTAGTCAGGCTGGCTGTTAGTCCTAAGACAACCAGGATGGAGATGGTTGTTTTGGTTATAAAGGGAAAGGGGAGGTGAAATTTTTTGGGCATAAGCATAATCGTATTCTAGTTATATCCTAGGGCGACCCGACGCGCAATGAAACCGTCTACCAAGCAATTAGAAATGTGTGGAGAGTTGGCAAAATTAGCTTGCCGTTATTGTTTTGTCATGTGGTATGATCTTAAGCATAAGTACTATAAATTTAGGATCGGACTAATAGGAGAATCTATGACTGATATGCCTCCCACAGCAAATAATAATCCGCCCGAGGGTACGCCTCAGCCTGGCGCGGCGGTAGACAAGGGCCAGGCCGAGATGATGCCGCCAGGCGGATCGAAGCGAACCGGTATGTGGATTGGACTGGTGGTTGTGGCCGTAGCGGTGATCGGCGGGGCGTGGTGGCTGCTTAAGCCGGCGCCCAAGGCTGCGGTGACTCAAAAGACTTATAAGGTCGGCTTGATGACGATCGACGGTTTTTTGCAGAGCAACAGTACTGCGCTTAAGCAAGGTGTAGAGTTGGCACAGAAACTGCTCAAGAACGATGCGGTGAATGTCGACATAGTCATGAAAGCCACCGACTGTGACTCGAAGGAGGCGGCCAAGGCCATGCAAGAGTTTGTGGATGCCGGCGTTGTGGCGGTGGTCGGCGAATTTTGTTCAGATGCCACCTTGGGTGCAGCGCCGATTGCTAATGCCCATCATATTCCCCTCATTAGCCCGGCTTCTACCAGCCCAAAACTAACAACGCAGGGCGGTGATTATGTCTACCGGACGGTACCGAGCGACGCGTTGGAGGCGGTAGCCATAGCCGAAGCGATGTACAACAAGTACAAGATTCGTAAGCTTGCCATCATGCACAGCGATGACAGCTATGGTACCGGCGTACGTGACGTCTTGAAGGCCAGTTTTGAAAAGCTGGGCGGTAAGGTGGTGTCGGACGAGGATGACACCAAGAATCAAACCGACGTTACACCGGAACTGATGCGAGCAAAGGCCAGCAACCCGGATGGATTCTTTTTGGTCGGGGTTGAGTTAAATGAGCCGATCTTGCTAAAGAAGAAAGAGATTGGGTTTACCGTTCCGGCGTTCGGCCCAGAGTACTTTAAGGACCCACAGGTGGTATCGGGGGCCGAAGGGGCGGTCGAAGGTCTAGTCTTGGCCAGTCCCAGCGATGGAACTAAGTCGTTTTCTGAGAAGTTTCGAGCATCCTACAACGCGGACCCGGGGCCGTACTCGGCTCAGGCCTATGACGCACTGGAGGCGATTATGGACAGCCTGAAGGACGGCGCAACGACTGGCGCAACCATTAAGGCTAAGTTGGATACGATTTCCTTTAACGGTGCATCGGGTCGCATTAAGTTCGACGGCAATGGTGATGTCGGGGGCAACTATTCGTTGTTTGTGATCAAGAGTGGTAAAGCGATTCCGGTTGAGTAACAGTTAAGAAGGAGGCGACTCCTGGGTCGGATATTTGACCGGCCCAGGAGTCTCGTGAGCTAAAAGAGCGTGAAGATTACCCAAAAGTTAGTACTGCTGATTTTGCTCAATGCCCTTATCCCGATCTTGGGCGTTGGGATTTTCTCGTACTTTAACACGCAACGATCGCTCAACGAGCAGATTAATAACCAGATCAATAACACTGCCAACCGCCAGGCGGCCAAGATTCACGATATTGCCGACCAGGATTTGCAGCGTCTGGGTCTGTTTCCGACTGTTGTTCAGGTCAAGATTAGTATGGCGGCTTATGTTGAGCATCCCACGAAAGCCGGCCAAGATGGACTCAATAAGCTCTTGACCGAAACGCAGCTCTACGACACCCACTATCGCCGGGTACACATGCTGAATCTGGATGGTGTAGTAATAGCATCGAGTGACAAAAAGATGGTGGGGCATGATTTCCATGACAGCGATATTTTTCGTAAAGGCCAGGTAGGTCCGAACATTTCGGATTTTTTTCAGGATGAGGACGGCAACTTATCTCAGTATATGATTGCGTCGCAAAGTTGGGGCGGCAAGCGAATTGGCTACGCATTACTGGAGGCGCCGATAGATAGCTACTTGTTTGTAACGACCGATTATAGCGACTTGGGGTCTACGGGCGAGGTAATGCTGCTTCATAAGCACGACGGCGGTCAGCTCCAATACTTAACGCCGCCCCGGTTTAACAGCGGACTGGCTCTCGGTACCTACAAGGTGGACGCGAAACATCCCAACCAGGATTACCGGCACCATGATGTCCTGGAGGTTCAACGCGATATTAGCGGGACGCCATGGGTGATTATAGTAAAGATGGATCGAGACGAGATCTACAGGCCAGCTATTGAACTGCGCAACTTGGCAACGGTGATTATTGCCCTGACTTTTGTGATTGTTATTATCAGTAGTCTGTATTTCTCCAACGTTATTACGGTTCCGATTCGTCGGTTTACTGAGGTGGTGATGCGAATTCGCGGGGGTAACCTCAAGGAACGCGTGGCAGTACAGTCCAACGATGAGATTGGCTTGCTCGGAACGGCTTTCAATGAAATGACGAGTCACTTGCTGGAGTCGCAGGCTCGCCTGATGGCGTCGGTGTTGGGACTAAGCCAGGGTTTTATCATGACTGATCGGACCGGCGTGGTAGCGACGATCAACGATGCGGCTCGGCGGATGCTTAAGGCGCCCGAAAAGGCTGACCGGCTTATGCTCCGGTCGTTGTTTTCTCAGATCGAAA
>CAYOOH010000092.1:0-4362 GCA_964405545.1 uncultured Candidatus Saccharimonadales bacterium
TTGGGGAGTCGGGGTGGCTTGAGGGTGGTGATCGGCGGCAAAACGGCTAATGTGGGGGCTGCGGTCGTGCTGCCTGGCTTGGTCGAGGCGCTGGTTGAGGTGATCGACGTGATGGGCTGGGTGGTCAGGGGCCGCTGGGGCGGGGGTGGTGAGGATGGGTCGATGGTGGATGGGGGTATGAACGGAGGCGAGGGGTGTGGAGTCTGGAGGGCTCTGAGTTGGAGCGGCTAGGGGTTTGGCGGCCCGGAGGTCAAGGGTGTGGGCTGCTTGAACGCGGCTGTGAACGGTAGTGGCGTGGTGGGATGGTCGGCGTGGTGAGACGTCGGTCAGGTGACGAGGGGTGGAAGGGGTGGGCGCTGGTTTTGGCTGGGGTTGGGTTCCAGCGGCGGGTGGGGTTGGGGGGTACTTGGTACCGCAATCAGAGCAGTAGGCTTGGCCCTGAATTTGAAGGGGTGAAGTATCGCGTTGACAGACATTGCAAAGCACAGCCTAATGCACCTACGTTATTATGCTTATGGTACGACATTGGGGGGATTATGAAAAGGCTAAAGCGGTTTGGATGGTTGGTTGAGGGGGTGTGTCGGGAGCGCAGGCCTTAATGGGTTCGCTTGCGCTGAGATTAAAATCTTTGCTGCGGAAACTCGCTTCCTGCGGCTCGAGTGACATGAAGCTTAAGACAGTCCTGGCGGCAGATTTTAATCTCAGCTCCGGCGGTGCCGCTGCAAGTCTTGGATTAGCGACTGCGCCAGATGCGCCAGATAAAGCGCGGAATGGCTAGCTGGCGGCGAAACCGTTGGGGCTCTTGGAGGAGGCGCCAGAGCCATTCGAGGCCGATGCGTTGGAAGGCGGCTGGGGCCTTGGGGCGGGTACCACCAAAGGATTGGTAGTCGAAGGTGCCGCCTTCGCCGATGTAGACGCCGTGGTTGGTGTGGCTGGCTAGGTGGGCGCAAACGGTTTCTTGGAGGGGGAAGCCCATGCCGACCAGGATAAGGTCGGGTTGGGCTGCGGTGATGGCCATGGTGAGAGCCTGGAGCCAGTCTGGGCTTACCTGGCCAGGACGAGCTTGGGGGTCGCGGCCGGGATGGGTGCCGGCGACGAGGAGGTCAGGCACGCGGGTATGGATGGCATGGGTGACGAGGTCGAGATTGCCGGCCTGGGGGCTGCCGACCAGAAAAACCTTGAGGTGGTGGCGGGCGGCTTGTTCTAGCAGGGGCCAGGTAAAGTTAGTACCGGCAATGCGCTCGGGTAAGGGCCAGGCGAGGGCCTGGGGGGCGAGTACGATTTGGGCGAGGGTAATGAAAAATCGCCAGGCGGTGCGGGGACCGGCGTAGAGATAGTGGGTGGCCCAGAGGAGGGCTACGCCATCGGGCAGGGCTAGCTCGGCCCGATTGAGAAGGCTGGTGAGCTGGAGGTTATGGTGGGCGCGGTCAAGGAATTCGACATAGGGCTTAACGACGTAGGCAGAGGGTTGGCCAGGGGCGGCCCGGGCGCAGATGTAGCTGATGGCCTCGGTGATAGACAGGGCGTCGACTTGGACACCCAGGAGGTCGAGTTTGTCGAAAGTGGTTTGGCTAGACATGATTGGTGTCGGCTAGGGTTAGGCCGCAAGTAGTGCCGGCGGCGATCCAGATGGTGAGGGCAGTGGTAGAGTCGGTCCAGGCGGGTAGGACCAGAGCGGTTAGGCTGACGCCGGCTAGGGCGGCGAGGCTAGCGGCGGCTAGGTCGAGCCGGCTGGACCGGCGAGCGAGGGTAACGGTTGTGGCGGCAACGATGGCTACGAACAACCCGCTGCCAATGAGACCGGTCTCATAGGCGAGTTGGAGGTAGTTGCTCTCAATGATGGTAGTGGTGCCGGCATGAAAGGTGGCGGGGCCGGCGGTGCCTAGACCATGACCCAGGGGGGCGTCGAGGACGGCGGCTAGGCCGGTTTGTTGGGAGATTAGGTGTTGGTAGTCGGAACCGCGAAACTTGTGCCATAAGCTAGATGAATGGAGAAGATAGTACTGGAGGTTGGTTTTAGTCTTGAGAAGACGGGCGGCGAGGGCGGTGCCGAGGCTGGTGGTGAGGGCCGCTAGGCTCAAGGTGAGGAGACGGCGCTTGGGCGGGGTGAGGACAAGGGTGACGATGACGGCGGCGGCCAGCATCCCCAGCCAGGCCGAGCGGGAATAGGTATGGATAAGGACGGGCAGGCCGGCGATTGGTAGAGCGAGTAAGTGCCACTGACGGCGGCGGACGGCTACGATGACGGCTAGAGCTAGGGGTAGTATGAGGTAGGTGCCAAGCTGGCTTGGGCCGCCGAGCGTAGCGCCAAAGCGAAGGCTTGAGACGGCCGGATCGAGCACCAGGTAGGGTGGGACAGTGGCTGGTCCATAGCCGAATGTAACCAGGAAGTCGGGCGGCAGCAGGTAGATTTGGCAGAGGCCAAAAGCTATTACGAGACTGGCGGCGGCCAGGGTGAGGCGGGTGAGCTGGCGAACGAAGGCGGGAGTGGCGACCGCGTAGGCTAGGGCGAAGGCAACCAGGAACTCGAGGTCGGTCTTGGCGCCAAAGGCGATGGCGGTGGGGCTGGGGTGGGCAAAAGCGGTTACGAGGAGGGCGACCAGGCCAAAACCGCCTATGAGCAGCAGAGGGGTGGTGAGTAAGCGTTGGCGGCTTTGTCGGTCGCGCAGTATTAGCGCCAGACCAGTGACGGTTAAGGCTAGCAGGAGAAGTTCCTTCCAGGCCTGAATAAGGGTTTGGTGACCGGTGATATGGCCAAGCCAGACGCTTAGGAAAGCATGAAATGGCATGAGCCCAACGAGCAAGAGGAGACCAAGTTGGATGAAACGGGGTAGGGTAAAGGGAACAGTCCTCATGTATGTAGTATACGGTAACATAAGACCCCGCTCTGTCTTATGTGACGGAGCGGGGCGGGAAGGTTAATAGTGGTAGACGGGGTCGTCGTCGTTGGGCGGTGAGGTGTAGCGCTTGGCGCTTACCCCGATCCAGACCCCCAGTCCGATCAGCGCGCCTGCCATGAAAATCACGAAGTACAGGAAGTCCACATCCATGATGCCCAAGTGGGGTCCGTCGCAGCGCTCGTCTGGGAAGTTGAGGTTAGCGGTGTCACAGGCGATGTAGTTCTGGTTGGTCCGGTTGTTGTGCCAGAGCCGGGTGGTTGTGCGGTCGCTGTCGCTGACAGTCATGGTGATGTGATGGCGTACACCGGCGCAGATGACGACCATTGTGCGTACATCGCCACCCCTGGCTCGGGAGTAGTAGGTATTGCCACCTTCGGATGCAGGTATAGCGCAGGTGGTGGGATTGCCCCAGTCGAGCTGGTCAGCTGCCTTCTCGTGGTTGTTGAGGCTCTGGAGCCCGAAGGTCCCGCCGATATAGACAATCAAGAAGGCTAAGAGACCAAACACAACGTTCGGTATCTTGCGTCGTTTTGGCATGATGATGGCCAATCTGTAGAAGGTGCCAGACGATATTTTGAACAGTATTATGATACGATAAATTTATTTAATTGCAAGGACTGTTGGGAAAGGTCGTACCCTCAGGAGTAACGAGTAATTACTGCTAGGGGTACGGACAGAATAGGGAGCATCCTGCCGGTACCGTTTTTGTGTGGTATGGGTCAGTGCGACTCAGCGCGAGGCGACGATCCATTTGAGCCAGCGGGCGCCGTAGCTGATCCAGCTGACACTAACCATGAGGCCGATGACGCCCAGGAAGAGTAGACTGAGGCCGAAACAGACAACGGCAATACCGATCGAAAAGGTGTTGCCCATGCCGATCCAGTGGAAGATCAGAGGCATGGCGTAACCCAGAACGCTCAGGACTACGAGCCCAGCGGTGTAGAGGTTGGTTCGGTCCTTGCCCGTGGAGAGTTGGTACGGCTCCTTGCCGAAAAGGATCCCTACCCCGACCAGCAGAAGGCTGTAGACGGCCAGACTGATGATCGAGGGAAGAGGGGTCTTGTAGAGGGTGTAGATGGAAGCGACGGAGCTGCCCACTACTGGGATGTAGCCCAGTAGGACGGGTATGGCAAGGGCGGCGTCGCCTTCGTTGGGGGAGAGGGTTCTACGCTGAGGCTTGAGAGGCATGATTGGATCCCCTATTCTGTCAAGGATTCGTAGTAGCCACTACGATTTCTATATTATACAAGATAATGTATTTAAAGTAAACAACTTTGAGCTGAGCGTTGCAATGAGGCTATTTAACCGCCACCAGACTACGTTTGTATTCTTCGAGATTGTCGAGGGCGATGCCGGTGCCGCGGGCGACGCAGAGCAGGGGTTCTTCGGCCACGACGCAAGGGACGCCGGTGACTTGGGTGAGCATTTTGTCGAGGTTTTGGAGGAGCGCTCCCCCGCCGGT
>CAYOOH010000093.1:0-4289 GCA_964405545.1 uncultured Candidatus Saccharimonadales bacterium
TTTGGAACAACCAAATGGCCCGCACCGCCGATTTCCACAAATCCGAAATGCTCAATTACTTCACCTCTAAATTCGGCTCCTTCCTGGGCAATACCGTCATGCACCAAATTCTGTCCACCCGTCGATCCGCCTTTAACCTCCGTACCCTCATGGACCGCCGCAAAATCCTGCTGGTCAACCTGTCTAAAGGCAAGCTCGGCAGCCTCAACGCCCAACTCCTGGGCGCCCTCATCATGACCAAAATCCAAATGGCCGCCATGTCACGAGCCGACACCCCACAGGACCAGCGCCCGCCCTTCTACGTCTACATCGACGAATTCCAAAACATCGTCACCGACTCATTTGCCGCCATGCTATCCGAAATCCGCAAATACGGTGTAGGCTTGCACCTAGCCCACCAATACGTCGACCAGCTGCCCGAACCCGTCAAACAGGCCATTGTCGGCAACGTCGGCACCCTCATGGCCTTCCGCCTGGGCCGGGCCGACGCCGACTGGCTGGCCCCCCATTTCACTCCGCTGTCCGCCGACGATCTCACCAACATCCAGCCGTTCCACTACCACTTGCGCACCCTAGCCCACGGCCAGCTCACCACTCCTTTCACCGTCGCCGCGCCTCAACTCCAAACCACCCCCCAACCCGCCCTCGAGCAAGCCCTCCGCTCCCGTGTGCGGCAGTTTGTGGCGGCCACCAGAACTTGACACAAGGATACAACAGTCTCAAACCTATTCAGAATTTCCAGACACACCTTATTCATGGGCCGATCCCAATTTCCCGACACTCTCGCACGCCCATAACGAATTCCGAGGAATTGAGCTCACTTCACGCTCAACTTCCCAAGCTAATCCTCGAATTTCGTTAACACCACTCCACAAGAGACGCCCCCACTTCATTCGCGTGTACTACCCGCCCAGTCATGATCCCCACTCACAACCCACCGACAACAACGACCACCATTCGCCCACACAAAACATCCGCCGCCCATTTCTAGGCAACGGAGATACCGTCAATCCGTAGGGGACACGAAGACTACAGCCATCGCCGGCGCCACAGCCACCACAAGATCAACCCCATCGCCACCAGCGTCCCTCCGCACAACAGCCCAAATGCCACCGGGCTATGCGCTCCCGGCACCGGCACATTGACCCCAAACAAGCTAAATACGATCGTCGGCAGCGTCAGCACCACCGTCAGCGACGTCAGCACCCCCACTCGCCGGTTCAAGTTGTTCGTCATAATATTGGAGTAAGCCTCCCGGATATTCACGATCGTTCGCAGACTCGACCGGCTAGTTTCACCCAGCTGCAGAGTTGACTGCACCAGATCCTCGATCAAATCCTTGTCGTCCTCATAAAATGTCAACTTGTAACGTCCCTGAAGCAAACTCTGCAGCAAGACACTCATGGGTTCAAGCTCAGCCAAGAACGAGCTTAATGCGTCTTCGATCACCACAAACTGAACAAAATCCCGGTTATTAACATTCGCCACGTTCAACCGCGCCCGCACGCCCCGGATCTGCCGAGTCAAGAAGTTAACATTCGACTCATACGTCCCCACCAGATGCCGTAACAACAACAGCAACAGCTTAGCCCGCTGCGTTGTCACCGGTGCCACCGTATTCAAAAATCGGTCAAAACTCGGCAACCCATGACTTGCCACCGTCGCCACAAAGTTCGGTCCCACCGCCACCAACACCGGATCCGTCTCCACCACCTCACCGCGCCGAAAAGCATACCGCATATAGACATAGACAATCTCATCCTCGACCTCAATCCGAGAAATCTCATCCGGGTCCAAAGCATCATTCAATAAATCCCGATCAAGCTTAAACTTAGCCGCTAAACTGTCCAACTCCTCGCGGCTAGGCGCCTCAACATGCACCCAAGACCCCGTCCGAAATCGACTCAGCTTAATCAACTTATCTTCGCGAATGCTTCGATAATAGTAACCAATCATACCCTTACCGTATCAAAAAAGTGACATACTACCAAAACAAGATGTATCATCGGACAATAATTAGTGACGTCAGCACACCTGGAGGGGCCAAAAAAACGTGAACCACACCCATCCGCCAATCCTTCCACCCGCCTCCCCCATGCAGCAAGAGACCACGCCACCATCTATCACCCAGCCCACCGTCTTATCGCTCGTCGCCCGCCAACCCATCGCAGCCAACATCTGGCGCTTTACATTCCGGCCCAGCCAACCCATCACCTGGACCGCAGGCCAGTTCATAAAAATCGAGCTGCCCCACCCTCATCCAGATCCCAAAGGTACCGTCCGCCGCTTTACCATTGCCTCACCGCCTCACGCCCAAACCATCGACATCGCTACCCGCATAACAACCAGCTCCTTCAAGCAAGCTCTGAGCACCCTACCCCCAAGCGGCCTCCTCAAACTCATCGACCCACCCGCCGGTGACTTTGTCTGGCGAACCTCCCCACATCCCCTCGTATTCGTAGCTCAAGGTATCGGCATCACCCCCTTTCTCAGTATGCTGCGCGATCGCGTCTATCATTCCCAGCCTCTCCCCGCCATCCTCATCTACACCAACTTCCAGTCCGACATTCCCTTCCGCAACGAATTGCAGGCGCTGGCCGAGAGCCACCCCGAGTTCCATCTGCACCTCAACGCTAGCCCCATAACGCCCCCCAAACTAGCCGAGCTCATTCCCAATCTGTCATCTTCGCTCGTTTACGTCTCGGGACCCAAGCCCCTGACCGCCTTGCTCGCTCCACCCTACAACCTTCCGCCCGGCCAGCTCAAATCCGATCTCTTTCCTAATTACTCATCGGCCGACTACTAAGCATAAGAAATGTTGTCCAACATTAACATTATTAACAGGCAATAATATAGAATTTTGTCTATACCTTCTATCTGGACAAAGTGACACAATCACATCACTACAGATAAGGCCGGCGAGCTGCCCAACACCCCACGTCGTAGTCCATTCGTCCCGCACATCTTGCAGGACCCTGAACGGCACCATGGCGACAAAGAGCCTGGTTCACGATTAGCTCCGAGGTAGATACCCCGGAGCTAAAAGCCGCTCAACGCTCCACCAACGGACCCCCTACAGGCACACCACTAACTTTTACCGACGATCGTCATCATCCTGCTCGTAGTCGTCCTCATCGTCATCCCCGTCCAATCGACCCCAGCCATCGTCAGTCTCACTGTCACCCCGCTGCTCAAACAACGACGCCACCCTGTCGTAATCCACCTGCACGAGCCCCGGCATCAACCGGTCCAGCACCTCGCCGCGGTCCTCCTCCTGGGCTGCTCGTAGCCAGCTCACCCCGCACTCCCCGCATGTACACTCGTCGGCCCGGTCAGCTCCAGGCTGCTGGCCGCCATCTGCTCCGGCCCCGTCTTGGAGATCCTCATCATGATTGCTAATAGTGGTCTCTTTTCCGCAATTGCCGCACTCAACATAACGCCGACCTTCCCCGTCGGCGCCACGAACCACCACTGTCACCTTCCTCAACTCATCGCTCAAGGCCTCTAATCCAAACTCGTTGACAATCCGGCCGTCCTTTATATGCAGCTTAGGTCCCACGTACTCCCCATGTTCGCTCCCGTCATCAAACTCGCCCATTATCCGTTACCCGCCGTTAAATACCTTCATCCTATCAAACTCACCACCCGCTCGACCAGTCCCGCCGCCGCCATGCTACACTACAAATAATGGATTCTAATGCCACTTCCACCAATTACGCTTTCATAGATAGCCAAAACCTCAATCTGTCCATCCAACAACTCGGCTGGAAACTCGACTTTGCCCGTTTCCGCCGCTATCTCAAAGAAAAATACCACGTCAGCCGAGCCTTCATCTTTGTCGGCTTCATGGAGGATAACCAAGATCTCTACGATCACCTCATCAAAGTCGGCTACGAGCTCATCTACAGACCCACCCTGGCCCACAAAGACGGCACCACCAAAGGCAACGTCGACGCCGAACTCGTTCTCCATACTATGATCGAATGGCCCAACTACCACCAAGCCGTCATTGTCTCCGGCGACGGCGATTTTTACTCGCTGGTCGAGCATCTCATCGCTCACGATAAGCTGGCAAAACTAGTCATCCCCAACAAATTCAACTATTCCTCTCTGCTCAAGCGCTTCGACCCCGGCTACCTGGCTTTCGTCTCCGATCTACGCAGCCGCATGACCTACATCTCCCGCCGGCCCAAAGCCGCCGACACCCAAGCCGCAGATTCAACCGAACCCGCAAGCGTTGACCCCTCGATCTTCGATGCCTCCGCAGAACCCGACGAACGAACCTACTA
>CAYOOH010000094.1:0-4239 GCA_964405545.1 uncultured Candidatus Saccharimonadales bacterium
TTGTCCTCATTAAATCCCAAAACAATTCCCTGGCCGCCCTCCTGCAAATGTATCCGATCGACTTTGGTGAGGGACAAGTCACCATCAAGCCCCGTTTTAACTTTCACCGCGATCTGTTTCTCAAGCCCGCCAACCGCTCAGTCATCGAGTCCGCCGCCGCTCGGGTTTATGGCCAGACCATCCGGGCTCATGTTCGAACCGAGCAAACCAGCTCCAAGGCCAGCCGCCACAAGCCCGACCCAACGGCCGAGCTTGTCTCATCGGCTCTCGAAATCTTAGGCGGGGAGGTCATAGACTAATGCCGCGCACAGCCAAGGACAACCCCAAACCCCTGCCGTCAATCGGTCAGGTTCTCAGTACCGAGATCGCCGCCGGCCGCGTCCCGCCCCAAAATCTCGAAGCCGAACTTGGCCTCCTCGGCTCTATTCTGATCGAAAAAGATGCCATCATTAAGATCGCCGATATTGTCACCTCGGACGATTTCTATGTCGATCGCCACCGCCTTATCTTCGACGCCATTCTCGATCTCTACGAGCAACGCCAGCCAATCGACATCATTAGCCTGTCCAATAAACTGCGGGAGGCCGGCGAGCTCGACAACATCGGCGGCGCGGCCTATATCGCCGAGCTCACCTCGGGCGTTCCGACAGCCGCCCACGTCGTCCACTACGCCGGCATCGTCGCCCATAAGGCCACTCTTCGCCGCCTCATCGTCGCCGCCGGCGCCATCTCAAGCATCGGCTACGACGAGCAAACTCCGCTCGACCAGCTTCTAGACCGAGCCGAACAGACCATATTCGAAGTTAGCCAAAAAAATCTCAAACAAAACTTCATTCCCATCAGCTCCATCCTGACCGACTCATTCGACCGGCTCAACGAACTCCACGCCAACTCTGGCAAACTCCGCGGCATTCCCACCGGCTTCCGCGACCTCGACCATCTCCTGGCTGGACTCCAAAACTCCGACCTACTCATCCTGGCCGCCCGCCCTTCCATGGGTAAAACCACCCTCGTTATGAACCTGGCCCACCACGTCGCCGCAAAAGAAGGCATTCCGGTTGGCTTCTTCTCGCTCGAAGTCTCCAAGGAACAGTTAATAGACCAACTCCTAGCCATCGAATCCGGCGTCGACTCCTGGAAATTGCGTACCGGCGCCCTCGACGACGACGATTTCCCGCGCATCAACGACGCCATGGCCGAGCTGTCCGAGGCTCCCCTCTACATCGACGACTCGGCCATGACCAACGTCATGGAAATGCGCACCAAAGCCCGCCGCCTTCAGTCCGAACACGGCCTGGGCCTGATCATCATCGATTACCTCCAACTCATCTCCGGCGGCGCCAGCTCCCGCGATGGCCGCCAGCAAGAAGTGTCCGAGATCTCCCGCGGTCTCAAAGGTCTGGCTCGCGAACTCAATGTGCCCGTCATCGCCCTCTCCCAGCTCTCCCGCGCCGTCGAATCGCGCACTCCTCCTATCCCGCAGCTTGCCGACCTGCGCGATTCCGGATCCATCGAGCAAGACGCTGACGTCGTCATGTTTATCTACCGCGAAGCCTACTACAACAAACAAACTGATCGCGACAACATCACCGATATCATTATCCGCAAACACCGCAACGGCCCGACCGGTGATGTCGAACTCTACTTCCATCCCGAACAGCGCCGCTTTACCAACCTCGATCGATTCCATGGCTAAAACCAAAACCCCGATTAGTCACGCCGCCACTATTTACACTCCACCAGGAACTGGTTATGCTTAAACCTGAAACAATACGAGGACCGCGTGGAGCATTTTAATCTAACCGCCCGAGCCGAGATCAAGCGCTTGGGCAAATTCGGTGCAGTCGGCATCCTCAACACTGGCCTAGACTTTGGCCTCTACAATCTATTATCCAGTAGCCTGGGGCTAAGTCTTATTCAGGCCAATATCCTATCTACCACCGCCGCTATGGGGTTTAGTTTTGTTGCCAACAAAAAACTCGTCTTTAAGCACCACGCCGGCTCATTTTGGCGCCAGGCCGCTGTCTTTCTGGCCATCACCGCCTTTGGCCTATACGTCATTCAGACCGGTACCATTCTCCTCCTGACCGATCTTTGGGTTTGGCCGGTACGCACCGCTATCCACCTATTCCATTGGTTTGGTCTTACCGGTCACGACAACTTCCTCATCAAAAACACCGCCAAAGCCATTGCTACGGCCCTCAGTCTCAGCTGGAACTACGTTATGTACAAAAAGGTGGTTTTCAACTAATGCCTACCACCACTCCTCGTCCGCCCTTTGCCTGGCTCAAACCCCACCAAACAGTCGTGGTTACGAGCCTCATTACCATCCTCGGGGCTTTCTTCCGCTTTTGGCGGCTCGATACTCTCCCGCCCGGCCTTACCGACAGTCAAGCTCAAGCCGGTCTCCAAGCCCTCTCTCTGCTCGAGCACGTCACCCAACCCGCCCTGTCGCCCGCCAATAACTTCGCCCCCTTGTGGATCTGGCTCCAAGCCGCAAGCATCTATGCCCTAGGCCACACCGAACTAGCCTTACGCCTCTGGCCAGCCTTCCTTGGCACTCTGGCCATTCTCACAACTTGGCTGTGGGTCAGATCGTGGTTCGGTGATCGGATGGCCTGGCTGGCCGCCTTCTTGGTTGCCGCGAGCCCTTGGGCCATTACCCTGTCGCGCAACGGCCTCGAAGCCGCCGGCTACCCGCTCCTCGTTACCACAAGCCTCTGGCTTGCTACCCGGGCCTGGCGACGCCGCTCTATAGCCTCCAGCCTCCTCCTAGCTGGCATCCTCCTGCTAGATCTCTTAGCCGGTCCCCTTGGCTGGCTGCTTGTCCTGACCCTTGCTCTAACCGGCCTGGTCCAGCTTGCCCGCACCCGCCAGCTCATCCGCCCGAGCCGAGCCAGCTTCATTGGATTAACAGGACTAGCTGTTGGACTGATTGGCTTCGTCTATCTCATACTGACTTCCTGGTCCAACCTTCGGCAACTACCCACCACCGCCGGCCTTAGTCATAGCGCCAGTCTCATAGCCACCAATCTCGTCAAAACCCTGCTCATGTTCAATGTCTACGGCGACGAGAACTATCGCCACAATCTATCCGGCTATCCCTTGCTCAACGTCTTTGTCGGTCTCATGCTCATCGCTGGCCTGCTCGTAGCACTCTCCCGTCTCCATCAGCGCGTCTATCGCCTTCTGTTTGTTTTTGCTCTCGTTAGCCTCATACCGGCCATCATTACCACGGCCCCGGCTCCCAATGCCGCCCGCTCCATTATGCTCTTACCCATCAGCCTCACTCTGGCCGCCCTCGGCATCTCCTACCTCCTCGAGCTCTGGTACGCTACCTTCCCCATCAACTCGGCCGCCCGGTCTGTCGGCCAAGTCGCCATCATCGTTCTCCTCATCTTAACCGGCTTCCAGGGTTACACCCAGTACTTCCGAGCCTGGGCAGGTTTAAGCCAGGTTCACGCCGCCTACAACGAAGGTCCGGTCCAAATCGCCCACCACCTCAAAACTGACAAATTTAACGGCCAGCGTTTTATCGTAGCTACTCCTCCAGAGCAAGCCGTCATTGCCTACCTCGACCACAACCAAATCACCTACCAAGCTTTAACCGCCAGCGCCATTGCCGGTCTGCCCATTATCACTGGCCCCCGTCAGTTCATCATCACGGCCATCGATCACGCCGAGGCAGTCAAAGTTCTCAAAGTTAAATTGCCCGGCGGTGTCCTCCGGCCTCACTACTCAAGCTTTAACCAAACCGAAATCTACTACACCTACGAGCTAGCCAAATGACATCCCAAGCCACCCCCATCGACCTAAGCATCATCATCCCTGCCTACATGGAAGCGGCCGGCATCGCCGACGATCTTGATCGCCTCGCTGCCTTCCTGGCCACTCACCACTACGGCGCGGTCGAAGTTGTGGTAGTAGTAGCCGACAGCCCCGACGGCACCGCCAAAATCGCCGAGAGCAAAGCCAAGCAGTTCGAGCATTTTAAGGTCATCCACGCCGGTCCCAGGGCTGGCAAAGGCCGTGATGTCCGCCTCGGTATCTTAGAGGCCCACGGCCGCTATCGGCTCTTTATGGACGCCGATCTGGCCACACCTCTCGAGCACCTCGACCAAGTCCAGGCCGCCATGGCCGCACACGCCCCCGTCATCATCGCCACCCGTAACTTGATCCAAATCCACAAAGGCATCTTACGCAAAATCATGTCCAGCTTTGGCAACCTCTTTATCCAAA
>CAYOOH010000095.1:0-4206 GCA_964405545.1 uncultured Candidatus Saccharimonadales bacterium
CCCCCCCCCCCCCTTTTTTTTTCAAGCAGAACACGGCATCCGACATAATGAGCGCTGTCTGGTGTTAACTTCCGTGCTCTTCCGATCTTGAGAACGGAAAGAGGCCCGGCATAGGCCGGGCCTCTGGGTGGTGTTAGCGTTCGTCAGCTCGGAAGCCGGGAGTGGCCGGAACGAGGCCGACAGCGGCGAAGCTGCCCGAGCTAAGGGGCTGGGGGAAGCTGCGGGTCCGAGAGCTTACATAGTTGTCCCAAGCAGTTTGACCGGTCCAACCCGACACGGTGATGGTGTAGGTATGACGGGACTGGGGCTTACGATAGACCAGAAAGACGCCTAGTCCCGGCTGATCGACCGGCGGGAGTGGCGGGTAGATGACGGCGTTTGCGCCCGACCAGATTTCGACTCGACCGTAGAAAGGCGGAATGGTAGTTGGTCGGCGCCGGTCAAGCTCGGGTTGCGGGTCCGGGTTGGTGCTGGTGACACAGGCCGTGAGGCGGCCCAGGTCTAGGGGAGTGGTCGGACCCTGAGCGGCGACTGCCTTGCGGATGTGGGTCATGGCCAGATTCATCTTATCGGCGTGATCCCAGCCGTTGAAGACCGATACCTGACCTACGCGGAAGCCGAGAGCCGGAAACAAACGATGCAGTGCCATGTTGGGCAGAAGTGCCATGTGGAAGAGCTGGTCCGGCAGTATCTGGCTGCCGGCGCTGGCCTGAACGATTCCGCGGCCATCGATGTAGCGCTGGACGGGATCGGCGCCTCGCGGAGGGATACCAAGGGTAACCTGCATGCTCGCAAGCATGTTGGTCCTTTCGGGTTATTTGTCAAAAGGGACGTAGTGTTTTTACCTTATTTGTTGAGGTTTGGCAAGTGTTTGCAAAGAGGGTCAATGGTCTAAGATAGAAGGATGTGGCGATCGCGGTTTTGGAAAAATTTTGATTGGGTATTATTTGGCACGATGGTGGTACTGGTGGCGATTGGATTGCTCGTGATTTGGTCGACTAGTTTTAAGGCTACGAAACTCGTGGGATCGAGCGACGCGCTGCATCAGGCGGTGTTTGGAGTGGTGGGGCTGGTGGTGTTTTTTGCGGCGGCGCGGACGGATTATCGGACGTGGGGTAAGCTGTCGGGCTGGTTGTATGGCCTGATGGCGGTGAGCTTGGTGGTGGTGTTGGTGTTTTCGCGGGCGGTGCTGGGGGCGCAGCGGTGGATTGATTTTGGATTTTTTCAGTTTCAGCCGTCGGAGTTGGCTAAGCTGGTGCTGATCATTGTACTGGCGAAGTTTTTTGCCGATTATTATGACCAGTTGCACCGGCTGCGGTATTTGGCATTGTCGTTGGGGATTGTGGCGGTGCCGATGCTGCTCGTGATGAAGCAGCCGGATTTGGGGACGGCCTTGGTGCTGGCGGCGATTTGGCTGGGGATGGCGTTGGTGTCGCGGGTGCGCAAGCTGCATTTGGTGGTGCTGGCCGGCTTGGGGCTGGCAGTGCTGCCGTTGGGAATGAAACTATTGAAGCCGTTTCAGCGAGCACGGTTGGAAACGTTTTTTAATCCGACGGCTGATCCGTTGCATGCTGGCTATAATGCGGTCCAGTCGACGATCACGGTGGGGAGCGGGCAGTTGTTGGGACGGGGACTGGCGGCCGGGAGCCAGAGTCAGTTGAATTTTTTGCCCAGCTTGGCCCAGCATACGGATTTTATTTTTGCGGTACTGAACGAGAAGATGGGTTTTGTGGGTGGCAGTATGTTGATTGCGTTATTTGGAGTGCTGCTATATCGGGGGGTACGGATTGCTTATACGGCGCAGGATCGGTTTGGGATGTTTTTGGTGATGGGGGTGGTGTCGATGCTGTTGTTCCATATTTTTATTAATATCGGGATGAATATGGGGATTGCGCCGGTGACGGGGATTCCGCTGCCACTGGTGAGTTATGGGGGGACGAGTTTAATTATCGCCATGGCGGCACTGGGGTTGGTGGCGAGCGTGGCGGTGCGGCGAAAGAAGCTGCAATTTGAAGGCTAGAGGTGAGATTTTGGAGGAATCGTAGGTGAACGGGACTCTTTGATTGTTTCTAGGCTTGGAGCTTGGGCGATTGTACGCTAGAATGGTCGCGTCCAGAAGCTGGATTGCGGTCTTCTTTGCGAGAAGGGAATGCTGATGGCTCGTCAGGTTACGGCTTACACTGTTAAGGGTCATAATGCGGCGCTGATTGTTGTGGAGCTGACTGGAGGACTGGAGGCCCACCTAGAGATGACGTCTGACGGCGGGGTGGTCGGGACGTGGAAGGCGGTTCAATTTGGCGGCGGCCAGGTTCGGCGGCCGAGCGACATGAAGCCGGTATCTGAGCCTTTGTGGTTGAGCCGCGCAGTGATTGATGAATTCTTTCCGCTTGCCTTGGAGTCGCTTGCCTCGGACCGTCGCCGGGCGGTCTTGGCGGTTTGTCTTGGGATCATCTGGGGCAGACGCTACGAGCCGCAGACGCCTTCGGGGATGTTTTGGCAGACAGTTCGTGTCGTGGGTGGTCATTCGGACTGGGATGCTAATAAAGCGGCGGTTTCGTGGGCTGACCTTGCTGCGGTATATGATGCAAACGGCGGGTCGAGATTTGAAGTGCAGCTAAGGGCATTGCATCAGGTTGGGCCAAAGCGGGCTGCTGTTTTTATGGAGGTTTGGCCGGAGCTGTCCGGTCTTATGCTGCAGCGTTATCGGTCGTAGGTACATTTTCTTAGAGGTCTGGATGGCGATGAGAGTTGCTATCCGGACCTATTTTGTGTTAATATTGTGCGGTTACGCTAATTTAATGAAAGCACGCCTGCTAGATCCAGGCATGAAAGGGCTTTATATTCTTATGCAAGCGGTAATTATGACGGGTGGAAAGCAATATTTGGTAGCTAAGGACCAGGTGCTCGAGGTTGAGCTGCTGGGCGAGGCCAAGAAGGCCGAGTTTGAGGCCTTATTGGTTATTGACGGCGATAAGGTGACAGTGGGTAAGCCTCATGTTGCCGGGGTTAAAGTGACGGCCGAGGTGGTGGAGGAGGTTAAAGGCGAGAAGGTGAAGGTGTTGCGGTTTAAGGCCAAGAAGCGAGTAAAGCGCTTGACGGGGCATCGGCAGCATTACTCGCAGGTGAAGATTACCAAGATTGGTTAGCAAGAGCGGCTCCGAAAGGGGTCGTTTCTTGTTGGGGAGGGTATTTTTTAAGGGTAGCAGTTTGGGATGGCGTGATCGGGGTAGCGGCGTGGACTTATTGGACAACCCAGTAGTCCCAGGGGTAGGTTCTGCCTGAGGTGATGCCGGAGGCGGCGCCAATGTTGAAGCCAGAGGCGGTGCGGATGACGTAGGACGGTAGGGCGCCGGCGGGGAGGCCGACTGCGGTAATGAGGACACGAGGCGTGTTGGCATAGGTGGTGTGGAAGGTGAGCGCTACCAGCAGACTGGTGGCCTGGGCGCCGGAGCCGGTAGTGAGGGTGATGGTGCCGGCGGTATCGTTGCCGCTGACGGTGGCGGAAGCGCCCGAACCGGCGTCGGCATTGGGGGTGACGGTCGGGAGGCTGCCCCCGATGTTGAGGTGGCCTGCTAGATTGATGGTGCCGGAGACGGTGATGTCGCGAACATTGATGACGCCGGCCGATAGTGAGCCGCCAAAGCTCCCGTTGCCGGAGGCTGCCAGGTTGCCGGTAATGGCTGCGCCGGCGGCCAGGACGGCCGGGCTTTGAAGGGTGGTGGGGCCGGAGACGGTGAGGGCGCCGCGGATGTTGGTGATGCCGAGGGTGGAGATTTTGTCGACGGTTAGGTTGGCTAGGGCGGTGGCGCCTGACACCTGGAGGCCGCCGACGACTTTGAGATCGGAGGCGATGGCGACGCGATTGTTGAAGAGTGACGACGAGCTGACGGTTAGGACTTGGGCTGAGGTGCCGGCGGTATTGCCGCCAAAGAAGGAGTTGAGTTTGGTTAGATCGGTCTGGCCTAGGGTGGTGACTTTTGGCGTCGGGGTGGGTTTGGAGCGGGTAAAGTAAATGTAGCCGCCCAGTATGAGGATGGAGGCGACGGCGGCGGCAGCGAAGGTGAGCAGGGTAGTAAGGATGTCGGCTCGGCGGTAGATGGAGGTAATGCTGGATTTGCCCTTGAGGACAGGCCGGGGGGCGGCGCCGGTTTGGAGAATGGTGGGGGTGGTGCCGTCGGACAGGGGATAAGGGGTGGGGCCGGCCGG
>CAYOOH010000096.1:0-4189 GCA_964405545.1 uncultured Candidatus Saccharimonadales bacterium
CGCCGTTGAGAAACTCAGCGACGAGCTCGGCCGCATCAAACTGGCCGTCATGACCGACTACCGAGGACTAACCGTCAGCGAGGCCGAGCAGTTGCGCGACCTGCTGCGTACTCAGGGTATGACCTACCGGGTCACCAAGAACACCCTGCTGCGCATTGCAGTCAAAAACAACCCGACCTTAGCCGACATCGATCCTTCCACCTTCACCGGGCCAATGGCCTTGGCGCTCGGATTTGATGACGAAGTGGCTCCGGCCCGCGTTATCTTCCAATACGCCAAGAAACACGACGCCCTCCAGGTGGTCGGCGCCATTACCGGCGATGGTCAAGTCCTTAGTCCGGCTCAGGTCAAAGCCCTGGCTACCCTGCCCAGTCGCGAGCAACTGCTCGGAATGCTGGTTGGTACCATCGCGGCACCTCTGTCTGGCTTGGTCGGTGTCATGAGCGGCAACGTCCGGTCCATCATTAACGTCTTAAACGCGCTGAGCGAAGCTCGCGCTTAAATCCACAAGGAATATCAATCCATGGCAGAAGAAAAAGTCGAAACCACCGACGAAAAAGTAGAAATTCCGGCCAAGTTCGAGAAACTAGTTGAGCAGATCGACAAGCTCAGCGTCCTCGAGCTGTCCGAGCTCGTTAAAGTTCTCGAAAATCACTACGGTGTCTCCGCCGCCGCTCCTATGGCTATGATGGCCGCTCCAGCCGCCGGTGACGGCGAAGGTGCTCCGGCCGCCGAAGAGAAGTCCACCTTCAACGTCATCCTGGCTTCCGCCGGTGACCAGAAGATCAACGTCATCAAGGCCGTCCGCGAGATCACCGGGCTCGGTCTGGCCGAGTCCAAGGCCCTAGTTGACGGCGCCCCCAAGCCCGTCAAGGAAGGCATCGCCAAAGCCGACGCCGAAGACGCCAAGGCCAAGCTCGAAGCCGCCGGCGCCACAGTCGAGCTCCAGTAGCTTACCTGCGCCAAAACACAAATCAAAAAAAGCGCCCCATCCGGGGCCTTTTTTGTTGCAGAAAAATAGCAATTATTATATAGTGAACTACACTCTAGCTTTTAGGTTCCTAGACTTGGTCCCAAAATGCATCAATTCACCTACGTGGCGACCAGAAAGCAGGGCAGATGTTCCAACAATGGGAGCTATTTGGACTTGAGTGCATCGCAGCCATATTGATTGGTCTTTTGGCTTTAATATGGCTCAAACAAGCCGACAAGAAAATTAGACGCGGGTTCGAACAGGGCGGCGACGCCTGGATTGTCGAAAACCTTAAACTTCTAGAACGCTTCAATGTCATCCGAAGCTGTGTTCTCGCGCCTTGCATCGAGGAGCTTTGGTTTCGAGCACCGGTAATCGGACTAGCCTTCTACTCGTACAAGCTTGCGATACCCATCGGACTTGTACTCGCGATCTGGTTTGCGTTTAGACACGCTGACCCATTTTCCGCCAGCCGGCTACACGCAGCCGCTGCTGGGGCATACCTCCTCATAGCAGTGCTAGTTAGCCACTCGCTTACCATTGCAATCCTTGTCCATGCTATCCTCAACGCTATCGGACAAATCATTTACCGACAGCAAAAGAAACAGCCTGGTGCATTTCTCGTCTACCAACTCGGCCCGAAGGAGCCCATTCGTAAAATCTACCTCTAAGTTCGTCTCGTTGTATCCTGCCCTTCGGAGTCTTCCGAAGGGCGATTCGCGCTTTACAGGCAAATTTAGTTTTGACATCAATCGCCTGGCGTAGTATGAATAAGCCAGCAAGAGTGAAACCAAGACCAAAGGACATGGTGGTGGCAGATATTACCGAGAAACAACTCAAGACCCTCAAGAAACTGATCGAATCAGCCGAGACCAATCTGGCTGGCGCCAAGGAGTTGCTGACTAGCCTCGTCGGCTCCGATACTACTGTTTCCCACACCGAGGCCAAAAACGACACAGCCTCAACCGGTAAGGTGATTGAAGGCGCCTTTGATGGTCAACACATGATTGGCCCAGACGGCAAATCCTACCCCGTGCCAGCCAACTATGCCTCCAAGTCCAAACTGGTCCAAGGCGACATGCTCAAACTTATCATTGGTGACGACGGCACCTTTATCTACAAGCAAATCGGACCCGTAGAGCGCAAAAAACTCATCGGCACCCTCAATCTCAAAGACGGCTCCTACTTTGTCGAAGCCCGCGGCCAGGAATACCATGTCCTCTTCGCCAGCGTCACCTACTTTAAGGCCCAGCCCGGCGACCAAGTCACCATGGTTATCCCCGAAGAGGGTGAGGCCAAATGGGCCGCCATCGAAGCCGTTATCGGCTAATGCCAGTGACTCCCGCTCTCCAGTTCATCACTGGCAACCTCGGCAAATTTCGCGAAGTCCAAGCAGTTCTGCCCGGCATTCAACAACTCAATCTAGAACTAGACGAAATCCAAGGCCTCGATCCTCGCCTTGTTATCGAGCACAAGCTGACCCAAGCCGCGGGCCAGCACGCCGGCGCCTTTATTGTCGAAGACACCTCCCTCATCTTTCACTGTCTGGGAAACCTGCCCGGCCCCCTCATCAAATGGTTCGTCGAGGCCCTGGGCAACGACGGCATGGTCGATCTTGTCCATCGTTATCCCAATCATAACGTAACCGCCAAAACTACCATCGGCTACCGCTCCGCCACCGGCCAAATCCATTATTTTATCGGTCAAATCGACGGCCAACTCGTCTCGCCGCGTGGCACCCTCGAACCCTTTGGCTGGAACCCCATCTTTCAGCCCCAAGGTCACGACCAAACCTTTGCCGAGATGACCATTGCCCAAAAAAATGCTATTAGCATGCGCGGGCGCGCCGCCGCCGCTCTCAAACAATTCCTCCAAGCCAACCAGTAGCATCCCACCTCGGCTCGAGATATAATAAAACCCGACGTAAGGGTAAATGAGGGTGGCTGAGCAAGCGCTATATCGCAAATACCGCAGTGGTTCTTTTGCCGAGGTAATCGGCCAGGATCATGTTGTCCAAACGCTAACCGCAGCTATAGCCAGCGGCCGCGTTAGCCACGCCTACCTATTTACCGGCCCGCGCGGTACCGGCAAGACCAGTGTTGCGCGCTTGCTAGCCCGAGCCCTCAACTGCACCGGTAACCCCAAGCCCTGCAACGCCTGCTCCAACTGCCTTGCTACTCTAGCCTCCAACCTCGATGTCGTAGAAATGGACGCCGCCTCCAACCGCTCTATTGATGCCATCCGCGATCTGCGCGACAAAATCAACCTCGTTCCCACCCAAGGCGCCTACAAAGTCTACATCATAGACGAAGTCCACATGCTCACCACCGAGGCATTTAATGCTCTCCTCAAAACGCTCGAGGAACCGCCAAGTCACATCGTTTTTATCCTGGCCACCACCGAAGCTCACAAGCTACCCGACACCATTATCTCCCGCACCCAGCGGTTCACTTTTAAGCCCATTAGCCACGACCACCTAGTACGCCACTTGGCCACCATTGCCCAAGGCGAAGGAGTAGTGGTCGAGCCGGCCGCCCTAGCCGCTATCGCCACCGCCGCTCGCGGCGGCTTTCGCGACGCCATCAGCATTCTAGATCAACTGGTTGCCACAAGCATTCGCCCCGTTACCGCTGCGCTCGTCGATAGCCTGCTTGGTGCAGTCTCCACCGATCACCTCCTAGCCCTTAGTCAAGCAATCGCCAACAATCAAACCGGATCCGCTCTTACCCTCCTGGCCCAACTCGAAACCGACGGTGCTCAAGCCGCCCACCTCGCCACTCAGCTTGTCGACTACTGGCGTACCATCATGCTCATAGCCGCCGGCGCCGCCCCCGCACCAGATCCGGACCTTGCTCGTCTTGCCGCAAGCGTTGGTCTCATCCGCGCCGCCCAAGTAGTTGATAGCCTCATCGACATCGGCCGCTCACCCTGGCCTCAGCTGGCCCTCGAGGTTGCTCTGGCGCAACTGACCAGCGCCGCCGTCCCCACTACTCCAGCCTCCGCAACGCCGACCCCGTCAGTCCTGCCCCCAACTGCCGCCGCCTCCACAGCCCCCGCGGCTGCCCCATCCAGCCCTGCCCAACCCACCGCGCCCCAACCGCAACCAGCCGTCCCATCCTCTGCCCCCAGCGCTCTCAAGGCCGAGCTATGGCCCAAAGTCCTTGTCCTCATTAAATCCCAAAACAATTCCCTGGCCGCCCTCCTGCAAATGTATCC
>CAYOOH010000097.1:0-4055 GCA_964405545.1 uncultured Candidatus Saccharimonadales bacterium
CAAACACGGCGACAACATCCGCAAACATTAGATCGCAACTATCTGTTCGGCAATGGTTCACATATTATGCACCCCTGTGGATAATAAATCACGACCGCATAAACTGTTACTGCCCTTCACTAGCCACGTCATAAACCCGCCCAAACCCCAATGAAAATCAATCAACTGCTATAATAGCGCCATGCCCACCCCCACAAAACTCATCCTGGGCCTCGGTAATGTCGGCTCGCAGTACGCCAAAACCCGCCACAACATCGGCTTCATGGTTGTCGATGCCCTAACCAGCCTCACAAACTGGAAGACCGACCCCAAGCTCAAGTCAGCCATCGCCCAGACCGAACTAGCAGGGGAGAGTGTCATCCTCGCCAAGCCCACCACCATGATGAACCTGTCCGGCGAAGCCGCCCAACGCATTATGCAACACTACAAAATGACCCCAAGTAACCTTTGGGTAGTCTTTGACGACCTCGACACCCCTTTTGGCCGCCTCCGCATCCGCACCGGCGGCTCCAGCTCCGGCCACCAAGGCGTCAGCTCGCTCATCCACCACATCGGCCCCGACTTCGTTCGGTTCAAGGTTGGCATTAGCCTCAACGACCGCGCCCAAGAACCCAGCCAAATCTACGTCCTCAGACCCTTCACCTCCGACGAGCAGCCCCAGCTTCCCACCATTATCAACGCCGCCACCGACCTTATCACCCGTCAGCTCCAGCTAGACCAACCCACCCAGGCCACCTTCGACCTACTGACACCATCATAGTGGCTGCCTTGCCCCATCCAACGTCTTCCTTGCCGGCCTCATTCGCCGCACCACCACCTCTCCTCAACCCGCCGGCCAATCCCAAAAAGCTAGCGACGCTCCAGGACCAATATATCGGCCCGGCGACCCAAAATCTCCACATTGGATACTATCTGCTCCAAATACAAAGTAGGGGAGCGCCTTAGCGCCTCTTTTAGCACTCCCCACTCACTTGTCAAAAGCACCAATCGTCCACCCGGCGCCACTACCCGCGCAAACTCCGGTACCAACGCAGCGTACAAAGCCGGCATCTCCGCCTTTTCGCCAATCTGTCGACCCCAAGGTAAGTTAGACACCAGCCGCGTCACGCTCCCATCCGCCAACGGCAGGGCTCGCGCGTCCCACCGCTCAATCCGCCGCGGCTGATGGCGCGGCCCAAAATTAGCCAGCGTCGCCGCCACCGCCGCTGCATCATTGTCACCACCCACCAGTAATTCATACCGCCCAACAGCCGCCCGTTCCAGCAAAATCGTCCCGGTACCGCACATCGGATCCAAGAACACATCCCCTGCGGTGGGCTGACTCAATCGCACCATGGCGGCCGCAATACTCGGCCGCAAAGCCGCGCTCCGCTCAACCTCCCGCCCACCATGCTGCCGCCTCGCGTTATCACTCAACCGTAAGCCCACCACCAGCTCCCGTCTCACCTGCCAACACCACACCTCAAGCGGCGCCTCATCGCGATTAATCCGCCAACTCGAGCCCGCATTCATCAATCCTCGCTCCGCCGCCAACGTCAATTCCTGGCGCCGGTACTGCCGCCAAGCTACATCATCGGCCTGAACCACCACCCGCCACACCAAACGCTTCACCAACGCCTTGCCCGTTACCTGCGTCCAAACCTCTAACGCCTGGCGCAGGGGCTCTCCCCACACTCGAGCACCGGCCAATCCTCGAACATCAGCCAAGGAGCCGCTCAGACTCACCCGGCCAACCTCCACAAACGCATCCTCCACGGTTCGCAGCTCCATAACCTCCCCAGCCGCACCACCGTACCTCGCCTCGGCCAGCTCACTATTACGCACGCCCGCCAAAACTCGCGTCGTCATACCCAATTCGGCCGCCTCAGCAGCCACCACACCGGCCAATCCCGGGGCAAACGTTAGAATAAATCAATGCATATATGTATTATTATCCACCCAAGTTATCGACCACTAGTCCATCCCTTGGGTTGATGCCGGAATTAACCCTCCGGCAGGGCTTGCCTCACAGGAGTTCGCGAACGTCCAGATCAAGGATTGCCTGAGCCATCTCGAGCATCGCCTCACCCACCTGGGTCAAACGATAGCCCGATTCGGCCTCGCACCACTCGAACCACCCGAACGCGCCCAACTCACGCAGCGCCCGCTCGGCCCCCAACGTCCAGAACCAGCCCCCATCCTGCTCACTGGCCAAACCGTGCTCCACCAGGTACCCACGCTGACGCGCAAGCAGCCGTGCAGAGATCGGCTGGCCGAACCGAATGGTGAGCGTTGCGTCGACGCTGGCCTCGGGGTGCCAACCGGCACACCGAGCCATCGCCGAAGCGGCCCGTAGCCGGAAGATCCACGCCTCCTGTGAGACGTCCAACCTATCAGAAGCCATCGCTGGCTCCTTTCATGTATCGGGACACGTCATTCTCATGACGATAAACATAATTATACACCTAAAGTATATAAAAATCAAGATTAAGAGCCGATCCGCAACCGCAGATCAGCTCTTAAAAAATCACCTACACCATATCATCAGAACGGACGACCGCCATCTCCAAGGCCAAAACCCCCGCCGCTGTCAGGCGATAATTTCCCTCGACCTGAACAAAAAAACCAGCTCGGTACAGCTCGTTAAGGTAGGCCTGTGCGTCAGGACTCAATGCCATCCCGACGTTGTTCTTACTCATAAGTCCAAACGCCTCCAAACGACCTCTCATCGTGTTATTCCAGCCCAAGTTGGCAACCAAGGTGCGAGGGTCAAACCCTCCCACCCGATCAGCCGACATACCGTTACGCCACCCCGCCAATCGAGCCAGGGTACTCAGCAGCACCAGCATACGCGCATAACGATCATTCACGTCCGCCGTCCGAGACATCTCTCCACCTTTCCAGATTCGATCATGAACCGCAACACTATAAAACAAATAATGCCAAAAATAAATACCCGATCCGAAGGAGTGGGTGGTCACAACCTTGTCTCGGGTATTTATTACACCCTTCAACCTCACCTCAAAGGCGTTTTGTGCGAAGCTCTAGTAAAAAAGAGCAACGGGCTTGAAGGGACTAATCCGCCGGCGAGAGGATATCTAAAGGAGGGTGCATTCAGATAGTCTTGCAGGCGGATAAGTGGTATGTTTATGGGGTTCTTACCTTCCGAAAAAGGTATGCTCAAGATGCTAACACACTTTAATAACTATGTCAACACTTTTTATGCAAATCTCTAAGCTATCCTCCAATCAGCCTCAATATCCCGAATCGTTACAAATCCTAGACAAACCTCCAAAGGTCCTCTACGTTCGTGGTCAGCTGCCTCAACAACAGCCCATGGTAGCCATTGTCGGTACCCGCCACCTCACCCCCTACGGTCAACAAGTCACCTACCAATTAGCCCGCGACCTAGCCAAGGCCGGCCTCACCATCGTGAGCGGCCTAGCCATCGGCGTGGATGGAGTTGCCCACCGAGCAGCCCTCGACGCCGGCGGCCGAACCATTGCCGTCTTGGCACACGGTCTCGACCGTGTCTACCCGGTCCAACACCGCGCCCTCGCCCACGAGATCATCGACTCCGGTAACGCCCTCGTCTCCGAATACGACCTCGGCACCCCACCGGACAAATTTCGCTTTCCCGAACGCAACCGTATCATCGCCGCCCTCTGCGATATCACTATCGTTACCGAGTCAGCCGTCACCGGAGGTGCGCTCATTACCGCAAACCAAGCTATCAAGGCCGGCCGGACCGTTATGGCCGTTCCCGGCAACATCACCTCCCCCTACTCTGCCGGTCCCAACAACCTCATCCGGTCTGGCCAAGGCACCGCTATTACTTCAGCCAGCGACGTCCTGGCCACCCTCGGCTATCTCAAGCGCGAGGCCATCCCAGTCCCGGCCCAAAGTCCCGACGAGGCCGCCATCCTCAATTTAATCGGCTCCGGCCACACCACCAGCCAACAACTCATTGACCAGTCCGGTCTCACCGCCGCCCAGTTTGCCAACATCATCAGCCTCATGGAAATCACCGGCAAAGTCCGTAATCTGGGCGCCGGCAGCTGGGCCGCCCGTTAAAC
>CAYOOH010000098.1:0-3942 GCA_964405545.1 uncultured Candidatus Saccharimonadales bacterium
CTTTTATAAATTGAAAAAACATGTTATTATAAAAACCAACCCTAAGAAATCCTTACGGTTATTGTTCCTTGGAGATTAATGATATGTCCCCCGTCACGTCCCAGGAAATCCTGGACGCCTTCAACAGCGACCCTCGAGCTACGGCCGATGGACCGATCATGTTCCGAGTCCTCCCGCAATTCCTTGGTGGATTGACCAAGGTCCTGGCCGACCGCCTGAACGCCCCGGTCACAGCCGGCGGTTTGGCTCAAGCCAAGCGGGAGTTCATCGCCTATATGCTAGAAACGGGCCTCATTGAGGCGGTCATGACCGCTGCCGACTCGCCCACGGCCCAGCTGCTCGTCAACTACTTCTCCCAGATATCCCGTGAACTCATCCCTATGGCAACCACCCCCGAGACCGTCCTCAGGCAGGCCGGCGTGACCGAGAGGGCATTCATGCTATCGCACGTCGTCGGCCTCAACCCGAACATGCGGCAGCGATACGAAGAGGGTTCTCTGACCTACGCTGACCTCATTCGCCACCAGCCCTGCGCCGTTGTTGTTATGGCTGCAGGCGCAAGCTAAACCTTCCCCGTCGGTCCCCTAGACCGGCGGGGATTTTTGGCTACCCGAGTAGACGTTCCCCTTAGTCTGCCGTACACTTAAAGTCCTATGACCAAGCTCCTCGACGGCCGCGACATTGCCGAGTTCATCAAGCAACGCCACACTCAAATCGTGGCCGGACTACCCACGCCGCCGCGCCTCGCCATCATCCGCTCGGCCCAAAACGAAGCCGGCGACCGCTACCTCAAAATGAAGCGCGCCTACGGTCAAGACATCGGCGTCCCGGTCGATCTCTATGTCGAAACCGCCGCCACCATCCTTGAGCGCATCGCTACCCTCAACGCCGACCCTGCCATCACCGGCATCCTCATCCAGCTTCCCCTCGAGGATCCGGCCATCACCGACCGCGCCCTGGCCGCCCTCGATCCCGCCAAGGATATCGACGGTCTCGCCCCCGGCTCATCCTTCGAAGCCGCCACCCCCAAGGCTGCCCTCTGGCTGCTGGCGGCTCACAACATTGACCTTCACGGCCGTATCGTAATCGTTGGCCAAGGCAGGCTGGTCGGCCGCCCGCTCGCCGCCCGCCTCGAACAAGCCGGCCATGACGTTGTCCGTTGCGACATCCATACCCCCAACCTGGCCGCCGAGACCACACAGGCCGACTTCATCTTTACCGGCACCGGCCGCCCCGGCCTCATTTGCTCCGACATGGTCAAGTCCGGCGCCACGGTCATCGACACCGGTTCTCCCTCGGCCGAACTCGATCCCAGCCTCTACGACCGCACCGACCTGACCGCCATCACCCCCAATCCCGGCGGCGTTGGCCCCATGACCGTGGCCAGCCTATTTGACAACCTCATGATTGCCGCTTGGCGCCATTAACTTTTCCAAAAATTTGACTTAAATTCCATAAAGCTATCATAATAACTAATGTCCATTGATAGTCTACCCTGGAAAGTGGATGAGACCAATGCCCTCAAGTAAGCGCCCAGTACCCGCTCGATGGGTTGAGGTACTATGTCTCTGTGTGGTGGCGATTGCAGATGCCGTGTGGGTAAAACGCATCCCCGGCTTCCCCAATCTAGCTACCATCGGCGTCGGCTTATTGATCCTGGTGATTGCCTGCCCTCTCGTTGTTCTCCTGTTTGCCCTCTTCCGCCGTTTTACCCAGTAGTAGCCCAACCCCTGCTTTCACAAAAGGCGGGGGTTCTTCTCTTTTAACGCCTAACGTGGTTGGGTCTTTTTCTTATAAATTAAGCTACCCGACCTCTTAGCGTCGGATTAGGAGCGCCTTCACTCGCTCCGCCACCTGCTTGGGTGTCATCTCCGCCTTCACAATATAATCATCCGCCGCCATCTTATATACGCGAGTAGCCGTCTCTGTATCGCCCATATTAGTCAAAACCACCACCTGGGCATCCCGTCCAGCCGGTTCCGCCCGCAGGCGCGCCAGCATATCCAGCCCATTCATATTGGGCATCATCAAATCTAGCAAAATAATATCCGGCTCAAACGAGTCAATCAGCTCCAAGCCAGCCGCTCCGTCCGGCGCCGTTGCCACCTCATAACCTTCCGTCTCAAACTTTGTCCTATACATCTGCACAATCGCCATATCATCTTCAATAATGGCGACTTTGACTTTCTTGGTACTCATGGTTTTACCTTACCTCCTTAGATCAATCCGTTGCAAGCGTCAGTTTGTAAATTCGGTCCAAAATCTGCTGAGCCGATTGGCCGTGACCGTCAAACGGCTTGCCAATAGTCAAGCCAAAACTCGGCCGCCCGTTCCGCCGCCGCCATTCAATCCGAGCCGGAATCACCGCCACCCTCGGCAATTCGGCCAGTACTTGAATCCCCCGGCGCGCCTCACCCTTATCTCGCATTCGTCGACCCTGAGGAAAAATAATCACCGTTTGCTCATGGTCCAAGAACACCCGCGCCGCCTCAATCCCGTACGCATAGCGATCATGCTCTCGAGCCGGAAACGTTCCCAGACCCAACAGTACCTGAGCCAACAAGGGCGACTCAAACAAGCCGTTATGCCCAAAAAACCGAAACGGCTCCAGCTCGCGCCACAGCACTCTCGGCAATACGCTACAAATTACAAACGGATCCACCATACTTTGGTGATTAGCCGCTATCACGTACCGCATTTCGGGCCGCAAATCAGTCGGCCCTAGCTCAACGCGGATCCGATGACGCACGCCCAACAGCACTAGCCGCGTGATCACCGCACTCAAAGCCTGACTAAGGGGCAATAGCTTCAATAACAGCGGCGATATCAATCGGGTCTGGGTTTGGCGGCGGCTAACGGACGCGGAAGATTCAATCATCGGGCGTTTGTCAAAACCGTTTAACAATTCTAATATTATATCATCATACCTATACTTAAACAACAGTAATTTTTAAAAGTTACAAATTTAAGCTCAAAAAAGCTCATAAAGACTAGAAGAATAACCAATGGCCTTGCCTCTTACGCCTAAAAGATGGCATCATCAGGATCAGGAGGACCACCACCATGAAAGACCTTGCCCCCGACATCTACCGCCAGCGCCTGGTCATCGAAGGCCTTTGCTCCCAGCCCATCACCGACCACCAGATCAAGGACTATCTATCGCGCCTATCCGACCAGCTGGCCATGCGAACCGTTCTAGAGCCCGTCACCCATCGGTCCGACAAGTTTGGCTGGGCTGGCTGGATCCACTGGGAGACATCTGGTGCTCATTTTTACGCCTGGGAACGTCCGCGCCTGTTCTTTAGCGTTGACATCTACACCTGCAAAGCCTTCGCCGTAGATACGGCCGTCACGTTTACCCGTCGCTACTTTGACGCTCCCGAACTAGCCTATAAAAGCTTTTAGTTCATGAAACGTTTCAGCCTCAAACTCGTCACCCCCGCCGACCCCCAGTTCGACCAAGTCTGTGCCACCGAGAAAAAAGTCTTTTTGCGAGCTTTTAATAACTCAAGCGAGCTCATGGACCGGGAGTATGGTCACTATCGCGCCGCCAGCCAATTCCTGGCTGTCTTCGATAATAAAAACGGCCGCGTGGCCGGTTTTATACGCCTCATCCGCCACTCTGACCGCGGTCTCAAGAGCCTGCGCGACCTCGAGTCCGCTCCCTGGGGCGGCCGGTCCGTCGAACAAATCCTCGAGCACACCGGTCTCCAGCTCGAGCAGCACCGGGTAGTCGATATCGCCACCCTCGGGGTCGACGTCGGCTACCGGGCCAAGGACGGTCAGGTCAAAGGCGCCCTCGTCAGCGCCGCTCTCTACCATGGTCTCGTTCGCTACTCACTCGAGCACAACATCGCCCACTGGGTAGCGGTGCTAGACGACAAAGTTCTGGCCATGATCCAGGGCCTGGGCGCCAATTTCCAGCCCTATGTTGGCATCAGT
>CAYOOH010000099.1:0-3933 GCA_964405545.1 uncultured Candidatus Saccharimonadales bacterium
TTGCGGTGCTGAGGGTCGCAGGTTCGAGTCCTGCCAAGCGCACCAGGAATTATTTGATGAAAGCCTCAGGTTTGAGGCTTTTGTTTTTTTGCGAAATATGTTAAAACCTATTTGGCATATCATTGCCTATCGGAATCGACCTTGATAAGGGGTTTGTTATGAGTCTTCGGGATCGTGCCGCCGCGGCCGCTGATGCAAAACGGACGCAGGAGCTTGAAGTCGAGGCTGCTCGAGTGAGAGCGGCAACGCTGCGACTGGGTAGCAAAGGTCGTAAGGAGATTGCTGACTGGGCCAGGAGGCTTAATATTGCTGTAGCGATCGACGGTGAGCCGGTGTTTTCGCCGCACCCGGGCAAAGGTTTTTTTGGCAGAATGACATTCTCACTGGAATCCGAAGGCATTAAGTTTGTCGCGTCCGTGACGGATAAAACCTTTGTGGTAACTTTGCGGCTGAAGAGCCTTCCGATGGGGTATAGCCTGGCCAACATCACCTCGATGGCGGTGCTGGGCGATCAGCTGCGATTGTTCGGCAGTTTTATGTGAGATATAGGCCAGATCGAAAATTGGTTTCATAATTTTCGATCTGGTCGTTTTATGTGCCATATAAGTTGTTTTGTTTTTTGTTCGAGGAGCATAATGATGGGCGCTTGAGCTGGACCGATTTTTTGTGCTAACCTAAGTGAGCTGATTGTTCCGTGATTTTTTTGAGGCTAAATTTTCGGTTTTGAAAATTCGTTCTAAAACGTTTTTTCACAGAGAAACCATAAACGGTTTAAAAAATTTTTTGGAGAGGTCGCATAGTTGGTCTAGTGCGCCGCACTCGAAATGCGGTAGGGTCGCAAGGCTCTCGTGGGTTCGAATCCCACCCTCTCCGCCAAATAAAAACTTCTGATTGTTCAGAAGTTTTTATTTTTTTGGGGTATGATGGGCCTATGAAGTTTTCTCGATCAGATACAGAGCGGAAGGGCTGGGAGGGGTTAAGTTTTTGGGTGTATAACACCCGGGAGCAGTTTCCGAATGCGTCGGCGGCATATTTTGAAGTGACGGGTAGCCACGGGTTAACGATGACAACGGCGAGTGATCGAGTGTACTACGTGATTGAAGGCGGGGGCGAGTTTATTATGGGGGCCGAGACAATCTCGGTTGAGCCTGGTGATGTGGTGATTGTGCCGAAAGGTATTGAGTATGACTACTGGGCGACGGTTGGCAAAACGCTTAAGCTTTTTTTGGTGCATGCGCCGGCCTATGATCCCGACGCAGAAGTGAAGATGGACCGGTAATCTGTAACGCAAACTAGGGTCGGCCGGCTTGGAGTTTGGTAATGAGGATGTCTTGCTCGCTGGCGGCGGGCAATTTGTTTTGGTCGCGATAGACGCGGGCTAGGAGTTGGTGGGCTTGGAGACCTGACGGGTTGAGTCTGAGGGCAGTGATTAGGTAGCTGGCCGCCTGGTTGAGGTCGGCAAGGGTATGCCGGCTATAACGCAGACGGGCCAGAAGAAGGTTGCGGATGTAGGAGGGCGGTTGTTTTATGAGCAATGCGCTTGAGCTGTTTGGGAGGCCTGTGGCATAAAGTTCGGCGGCCAGGAGTATGCCACCGGTTTGGGCGCGACGGAGGCTTTGGGCGGCTTGTGGTGAGGTTGTGGAGGCTAGGAGGTTGGTGAGATCCGAAGTGCGGTCGGCAAGAGCATAGACTAGGCCCGCAAGCACTAGATCGGAATCTGATTGGGGATGAGTGGTGGTCATCCAGTCCGTGGCTGTGTCGGCGGCTTGGCTATAGCGGCCCAACTCAAGGAGGGTGCGGATACGCAGCTGGGTAGCGGATTGGGAATTGGGGTTAGTCCCCTCCCCTACCTGGGCCAGCCGCTTGAGAGCTTGGTCGGGCTGGCCGGCGGCAAGGTCAAGTTGGGCCAGGGAGAGCTGGGTAGATGGATTGTTGGGGTCGAGCCAGGCGGCAAGGCGGAATTTGAGAGCGGCCTCTCCCCTATCGCTTGTTTGGCCGGCTTGGTGAGCGAAGCGGTTAGATTGTTCGTGAGCAATTATTTGGAGGCGCGGCCAGCTTGAAGCCAGCTCGAGACCGGCCACCAGCAAGGTGGCTGTAGCTAGGAGATGGAATTGGAGACTGGGTTTAGTGGTCGAGGGCCGAGAGTTGTTCATGTAATTTAGATACTAGCATGAGCGTTTCGTTGCGGCGATCACGCGTATCTTGGACAACGGCGGCGGGGGCGTTTTGGGTGTAGGCGGCGTTGGCCAGCTTGGCCTCGAGAGATTTGAGGTAGGCGGATTTTTCGGTGAGTTGGCCTTGGAGGCGATGCTTGCGGGCGGTGACTTGGTCGGGCGTGGCGGCGATCCAGGCTGGCGCAGGGGTACCAAGGTAGAGCCCACTCCCCTCTTTGACTAGCGTAACCTCGGCAGCGCGGGCGAGGCGCGTGATCAGATCGGACGATTGGCCAAGTGTGGTATCGGTGATGAGGATGGTGGGCTTGGTGAGTTGCTCTTCGGCCGTGATGGCGCGAGCGGCTTGGACGATGGTTTTGACTGATTCGAACCGTGTAGCTTCTGATAGTTCAGTTTTAGTTCTTGTAGTGTCTACAACGGGCCATTGAGTGGTAATGAGTTGGTTAGCGTGGCTGGGAACTTGGCTCCAGATAGCCTCGGTGACGAAAGGGGCGATGGGGTGGAGGAGCTTGAGGATGGTTTGGAGAGCGTAGATGAGCAGGTCGTGGTTGGGAGAAATTTTGGAGGCCTCGATGTACCAGTCGGCGAAGTCGTCCCAAAGGAGCGAGTAGACGAGTTGGCCGGCCTCGGAGAAGCGGTAGTCCTCGATGGCCTCGGTGACGGAGGCGGTGGCGGCGTCGAGTTTGGCGGCTAGCCAGTGGTCGGCGGGGGATTGGAGCTGGGGGGCGACAGGGGAGTAGCCGTCGGGCAGGGTACCCAGGATGTAGCGGGCGACGTTCCAGAGTTTGTTGCAGAAGTTGCGGTAGCCTTCGATTTTGCGCTCGGAGACGGCGCCGCGGTTGCCGGCGGAGATACCGATGGTGAGGGCGAGGCGCAGAGCGTCGGTGCCGTATTTGTTGGTCATGATGAGGGGATTGATGACATTGCCCTTGGACTTGGACATTTTTTTGCCGTGTTCGTCGGTGACCATACCCCAGAGGTAGACGGTGTGAAAGGGGATTTGGCCGGTCCGGAAAATGCCGAACATGATCATACGGGTGACCCAGAGGAAGAGGATTTCGCGGGCGGTGGCCATGACGGAGGTGGGGTAGAAGGTTTCGAAGTCGTTGGGGCCTGAGTTCATAAGGGTGGCGAAGGGCCATTGGCCGGAGGAGAACCAGGTGTCGAAGTTGTCGGTTTCGGCCTCGTAGTTGCCTTTGCCGTAGGTTTTGATGGCCTCGGCTTCATCGGTGGCGATGATGTAATCGGGTTTGGATTTGTCGCTGGTGGCGTTGTAGAAGACGGGGATGCGGATGCCCCACCAGTTTTGGCGGGAAATGTTCCAGTCGTGGAGGTTTTCGAGCCAGTCGAGGGCAACTTTGGTGAAGCGCTCGGGTACGAATTTGACCTCGCCGGACTTGATAGCGGCGATGGCGGGGGCTTTGAGTTCGTCGACCTTGAGCCACCATTGCTCGACGACGAGGGGCTCGATGGGGGTGCCGCAGCGGTCGTGGTAGCCGATGGAGTGCGAGTAATTCATGTTGATGTGGTCCATGAGGCCGCGCTCTTCGAGGTCGTGGGCGACCTGGGCGCGGGCTTCTTCCACGGGCATACCAGCGTATTTACCGGCCAGTTCGGTGAGGAGGCCGTCGGTGCCGATGACTTGTTTGACTTCGAGACCGTGGCGCAGGCCGATCTCCCAGTCGTTGTGGTCGTGGGCGGGGGTAACTTTCATGGCGCCGGTGCCGAATTCGGGGTCGATGTGGCGGTCGGCGATGAC